>DATGIY010000558.1:0-4432 GCA_035295475.1 Terriglobales bacterium | reverse complement strand
AGATGCACCGTTGATCACGGCGGAGACGATCGAAAAACTGCGCGACTTTCACCTGCAGCAGGGCGCCGCTATGACCCTGCTGAGCGCGATCCTGGAACGGCCGCGCGGATACGGACGCATTATTTTTCCCGGCCAGAGCCGCGAAGTGGAAGCCATTATCGAAGAAAAATCGTTGAGCCCGAGCCAGCGCGCGCTGCAAGAAGTGAATGCCGGGTTTTATGCCTTCGAAACCAAAGCCTTGTTTGAACACATCAAAGAGCTGAGCACGGAGAACACGCACAACGAATATTACCTGACCGATATGGCGGGCATCCTGGCCAAGGCGGGAAAGAAGGTTGTGGCTTTACAGGCCGGAGATGCGCACGAGGTTCTGGGGTGCAACACGCGGCAGGAACTGGCGGAGGTGGATGCGGAACTGCGCATGAAAAAGTGCCAGCAGCTGATGCAGGAGGGGGTCACGATTTATCTGCCGCAAACGTGCGTGATCGATTGCGATGTCACCGCGGGGCCGGACACGGTGATCGAACCGTTCGTTCATCTGCTGGGGGCAACGAGGCTAGGGTCAGAGTGCCGCATCCGGTCGTACAGCGTGATCATCAATTGCCAACTAGGCGATGGCGTGCTTATCCGCAATGGCTGCGTGATGGACGAGTCCACGATTGGACCGCGGGCAGCGCTGGGACCTTACACCCATCTTCGGCCAGGCTGCCACATTGCCGAAGGAGCGCACATGGGCAATTTTGTTGAGGGCAAGAAGCTGAAACTGGGCAAAGGCTCGAAGGCGCAACACCTCAGCTATCTGGGAGACGCCGAGGTGGGAGAAGGAGTGAACGTAGGGGCGGGGACGATTACCTGCAACTACGACGGTTTCGGCAAATATCCGACAGTGATCGGGGACCGGGCATTCATTGGCAGCGACAGCACGCTAGTGGCGCCGGTCAAAGTGGGAAAAGGCGCCTACATCGGGGCGGCGTCCTGCATCACCGACAATGTGCCGGAGGACGCGCTGGCCATTGGCCGCGGCCGCCAGGTAAACAAGGAAGGCTGGGCCCGGGCTAAGCGGGAGGCCCGGGCGGCAGCGAAAAAATCATAGCCGCGAAGTTTCCGGTTTCAATTTGGGGAGCGCTGAAAGCCAGTGTGGGGCATCACCTCGCGTGCCCGCTCCCATCCAACCTGCCAGATTCATTTCCCACAAATGGAGGAAAACTCATGGCAGAGGAGAAGCAGAAAACGTTTCGGTGTTCCGATATGGGGCACAAGGACTGCAACTGGGAAGTCAGCGGGCGCTCGGAAGAGGAACTCATGCCGCAAATTGAGCGCCATGGTCGGGAACGTCACGGTGTAACCAATCTCGATGAAGACAGCCGGCAGCGGGTGCGCAGCAATATCCGCGATCGCGCCGCGTAGGCCAACGAGAGGAAACAACAAAAAGGGCGGCTCTGGGCCGCCCTTTTTTATTGGGCAAAGATTTCAGTCGGAAAAGGTTGCAGCTCTATGCGCTAGTGGGAGACGGCTGCGAACAGGTCCGAATGCAACAATGACTGAAAACGACTGTCGTCGGTCTGGAAGTGGACTTTGACGGTAGAACCGTCGGAATCCACGCTGGTGCTATCGATGGCCAGCTTTTCCGTGGGCGTGGCGCTCAGTTTGCGATACATCATGCCGGCCTTTACGAGGCTGGCCATGGTGGCGGCCATCATGGAGTCGGCAGTCAGGACATCGAGATCGAAGCTCACGCCGTTGGAGAAATCCATCACGTAGCGAGAGCCGAGCAGACGCTGCTTGACGGCATTGTAATCCGCCAGTTGCGAGGCCTGCCCCAGGGCGGAGCGCATCATGTTCTGCGTGCCCGCCGCATCAAGGACGCTCCAGACGGGGCCCGACTCGACACCACCGATCATGTCCGAGACTTGTGAGTTGCTGTCGAGGGCGGGGACCGCGCCATTGCGGGCGTCGAGCGCACCCTTAATGGCGCTGAGATCGCCGAACAGCAGGCTGGAGTTATCCAGGAAAGTCATCTCCATGCCGTTGCCCATGGGATAAAGATAGGAATTCTGATAATTGAGAGGCTTGATCTTGCGCAGGCGCAAGTTCTTCAGTACGACGCGAGGCGTGAACTGGCCCTGGGCAATACCGACGGTTTTCACACCCTGTTTACCGATCCGATAAGAGACGAAGGTCAGCTGATCAACATCCTTTTCCGGATTAAGGCCGATGTCGCGGAGAGAAGTCTCGAACTGCTTGAGGTTTTCCGGCAGCACCTGAGCCTTGAGAGCCTGCGCCGTGGGCGAGTTCTGCAAAGAGCGGTAGTCCACGGAAATGATCTGTTGCACGTCACCGGGTATAACCGACTGCGTCGCCGTGCCCAAGGCGGCCGCGAAGGACATCACGCTGGATAAGCCCAGCAGGCAAAATAAAGACACAAACTTCTTCATCGCACTTCCCTCTTCCAGGGTTCGTAACCCATTTAGATGCAGAGTAGCCGGCTGCAGTAACCGGGTGCTCCCCTCATTGTAAGCGAAGGGAGAGGGGCTAAGGGCGGCAAAGGAGGTGACCTTGGTACCTGTCGGTTCACGCACTTAGACAGAGAAATACTGAAATTTCGGGGACAAAACCAAACGGCCTCTGGCGAGGCCGTTGAAAGGCGGAACCGACTATTGCTGGGGTTCGGCACCAGGAGGCGGGCCACCCTGGCCAGCGTTGTTCTGGCGCAGAATGCGGGCACAGGGATCGCCGCCGCCGCGACGCATGCGGTGCATACCACCACCCATGCCCTCACGGCCTTCGCGATGCTCCTGGCGGCATTGCTTAACCGCCTTCTGCTGGTCGGCGGTGAGCAAATCGTGAACCTGCTTTTCGGCCTGCTCGCGGGCCTGACGAACCTGCTGGCGTTTCTGTTGCGGGCTCAGCGAAGTGTTTTCGCAGATGCCTACGACCTGCTGGTGAGTGCTCTTGTGAATGCCCATGATCTGTTGCCAGGTGTCGTCGGAGACGCCGGCCTGCTTGAAGCAGGGGGGCATACCGCCGCGGCGTCCCGCCTGGGGACCAGGGGCGGTGTTGGCCGGTGGCGGGGCATTCTGCTGATCGTCCTGGGCCAGCATCAAGGCAGGGGTGAGAAGTATCACGAAGAGGGCCGCAAAGAAACTAGCTTTACAGTTGCGCATACCTCGACCTCCAGTGGTTGTAACCCGGATTCTAATTGCAGAGTTGTTGTGTGGGGAATGAAACATTTTGTAAAGGAGGCTGGGAAGCGGGAAATTGTGGTTACGAGTAGGATGCGGCAATGGCCACTGTCCTGATTGCGACTTCGAATGGGGGCAAACTGCGCGATTTTGCAGCGGCCGCGGCGGAGCATGGAATGGGGGTGGAGGGCCTACCCCATTTTTCTTCCCTGCCGACCGTCTCCGAGGATCAACCCACGTTTGAAGCGAATGCGCGGAAAAAGGCGGAACACTACAGCCGGTTTGCGCCGGGCACGATTGTGCTGGGGGATGATTCCGGACTGGAAGTGGCAGCGCTGAAGGGCGCTCCGGGAGTGCACTCCGCGCGCTACGCGGCAAAATCGGGGGAAGAAAACGCCAGCGATGCTGCTAATAACGCGCGGCTACTCAAGGAAATGCGAGGGGTTCCCGAGGGGCAGCGGGCCGCACAGTTCGTCTGCGTAATTGTGGTGGCACGCGATGGCCAGGCGCTGGCCAGCTTTCGTGGTGAAGCGAAAGGCACCATTCTGCATGCGCCACGGGGGTCGGGAGGGTTCGGCTACGATCCGCTGTTTTATTTTCCCGTGCTGAGGAAGACATTCGCCGAATTGTCGGCGGCGGAGAAGGCAGGGGTGAGCCATCGCGGGCAGGCGTTCCGCAAATTCCTGGCGTGGTGGGAGAAGAACTGTGGTCAAGGGTTTCGAACAAAACGAGAATAAATTTGTGAAACGCGCGAGATGCTTCGGCGCTAAAGCGCCTCAGCATGACGCACGAATTACAACTTTTCACCGACTGCCGAGCGGGGCTGAGGGTACTGTGTGGGTACGCGCTGCTGGCTTTTCCTTACTTTTCTTGACTCTGCCGCACCGGGAAAAAGATAATAGAGAGTTTCGCGCCTTCATTCCGAAGTCTTAGGAGTAATCGTGGCAACGGCTAGCAGTACAGCCCCGGTTGCCGGGGCTAAGGTTTCCGCGAATGTTCCCTCGGGAGTTGCTCCCCTGCGCGCCGGGCAGGGTCATTCCTTTTTCTGGCGGCGGCTGCATTCGCTAAGCGGCATCTTTCCAATTGGCGCTTTCCTGGTCGAGCACTTTTTTTCTAATGCTTTCGCGACTAACGGCGCCGCCGCCTACAACGAGAACGTACGTTTTCTGACGGGGCTGCCGTTCGTTTTCTACCTGGAGCTGTTCTTCATCTGGATTCCGATCGCTTATCACGCGGGCTACGGCTTTTAC
>DATGIY010000557.1:0-3432 GCA_035295475.1 Terriglobales bacterium | reverse complement strand
AACCCCGATATGCTGATCCAGAGTCAGCTGTCCTGCCGTTGAACGAGGGGGCAGCAGGCTGGCCACCCGCAAGCGCAAAAGCGCATAAGTGCGAGCTGAACTGATTTTATGTGGCTCTGAAGCAGGGGTCAACCTGGCGGGTAGCTGAGAATCAGCCGAGTCGTAAGCCCGCTATTTGCGACGGCCATCATGAGCGATCGGAAAGCGTACAGTGGCCACCCCTAGCGAGCATCAGTCAGCGGCTGTACAGGCGCTGTACTGAGAAATTCCCACAATCAACCAATCTTATTAAAGTGCTGTCCCTCTTTAAAGTGCTGTCCCTCTGGGGCTAAAGCCCAGCGTTTATACCGCTCAGAACGGCGCGGCTGAAGCCACGCCCTTTCAAAGCGGACTTATGAGATAGCTTCTTCGTACAATGGCAGCGTGTTCGCACGGCGCACCAACTGGAACCTGGCCCCCAATCGCCTGGCGCAAGCACTGCAGCAGCTGCGCGCGTCAGGCGCCGAAATCCTCGATTTGACCGAATCCAATCCCACGCGCTGCGACCTGGCTTATGGTCAGCCGCGGATTCTGGCAGCCCTGGCACACCCGGACGCGCTTCACTACAACCCGAATCCCAAGGGCCTGCCAAGCGCACGCGAAGCGGTTGCCGCCTATTATGCCGAGCGCGATGGCGCAAGTGGCGCATGCGTGGAGACAGAACAAGTCGTGCTGACCACCAGCACCAGCGAGGGATATTCATTCATTTTCCGTTTGCTGTGCGATCCGAGCGACGAAATTCTGGTGGCTTCGCCCAGCTATCCGTTATTCGAACTGCTGGCCGATGTGCAGGACGTCAAGCTTGTGCCGTATTCCCTGTTTTACGACCACGGCTGGCACTTCGACATGCACGCGCTGCAGAGGGGGATTACCGATCGCACGCGCGCTGTGATTGTGGTTCATCCCAACAATCCTACGGGCTCGTACGTGAAGCCGGGGGAGGCGAAGGCACTCTGCGATATGTGCCGCGAACGAGGCCTGGCCATTGTGGCCGATGAAGTTTTTCTGGACTATGCGCACGGCGGGCCGCCCAGAACCAGTTTTGCGGAGAATGAGCGAGCGTTGACGTTCACGCTCAGCGGACTTTCCAAGATTTCCGCCCTGCCACAAATGAAGCTGGCCTGGATCGTAACCAGCGGTCCCGAGGAGATCAAGCATGAGGCCCTGGAAAGGCTGGAGGTGATTGCCGACACCTACCTTTCCCTAAGTACGCCTTTGCAGCTCGCCGCACCGGAATTACTGCAACAACGCCATGGCGTGCGACGGCAACTGCTGGAGCGAATCGGCGAAAACCTTGCTGAGCTCGATTCTCAACTGGCGGACCAGAGCGCCTGCGAACGTCTGCAAATTGAAGGCGGATGGTATGCCATAGTGCGCGTGCCGGTAACGCATTCGGATGAGGAACTGGCGGTGAGGCTCCTCGAGCAGGAGTCCATATTTGTGCATCCTGGACATTTCTACGATTTTCCCGCAGACGGGTATCTGGTAGTGAGCCTGATCACGCCGGCAAAGCGGTTCCGCGAAGGAGTAATGCGGCTGATGCGCGGGATTTCAACATTGTGATCGCTGCCGTCAACCCGCCAGGAAGGGATTACTTTCCCGCTCTTGGCCGATCGTGGTCAGGGGTCCATGACCAGGGACCACAGTGGTGTCATCGGGCAGCGTGAGGACGCGCTGATGCAGCGAACGCAAAATCTTTTCGAAAGAACCCCCGGGAAGATCTGTTCTCCCAATACTGCCGGCAAAAAGAGTGTCGCCAGCAATCAGCTTCTGCTGCAATGGGAAATAAAGGCAGATGCTGCCCTCAGTGTGTCCGGGGGTATGTAGCACGGTGGCTTCGAGGGAGCCGGCGCAAAGCTTGTCCCCTTCGCTCAATGGCTGGTCGATCTCCACCGAGCCGGGAGCGGCCATGCCAACCCAGGCGGCCTGCATGTCGAGCATCTTGAGCAGGGCATAGTCGTTCTGATTCAACAAAATGGGGGCCGCGGTAAGGCGGCGAAGCTTCATGGCGCCGCCCACGTGGTCGATGTGCGCATGGGTGACGACAATCTGCCTGGCAGTGAGGCCGTGTTTGCGGAGAATGGCGAGGATCTGGTCAACGTTGTCACCCGGGTCGATGACCATGGCTTCGCGGGTGCCTTCGTCGCCGATGATCGAACAATTGCACTGCAGCGGGCCGACCGGGATGATCTCGTGAATCATAAAGGAGTTGTCAGTTGGCGATAGCCAGTTGCCATTTAGCCATTCTGTAGCAATGCCTCGATGGTATCAAACCAACCGCTGTGGCCCATTGTGATTTTGATAAAGGTCTGTGCTCAGGGAGTGCAGTAGAAGATGCGGGCGGGGAGAATGTTGAGCAACTTGAAGTCCTGGCGCACGGTGGCGAAGGTAGGCCGGAGATAGGGCAAGACGGTGCGCGTGAACTGGTATACCAGGAAGGCGCCCTGGGGGTGCAACACGTGATGCGACTCACGCACCACGCTGCGCCGAACGCCATCGGGCAGAGTGGTATAGGGAATGCCGGAAATGATGTAGTCAGCCTGCGGTAGGTTGAGAGCGCGAAGGATACGGCGCACGTCCGCAGCGGAGCCATAAACCACTCGCAGACGCGGATCGAAGATCTCGTTCTGCAAAAAATCCACAAATTCCGGGTTCAGTTCGATGGCCACCAGAGTGGCATCAGGGCGAATCCTTTTCAGGATTTCCTGGGTAATAGTGCCGACCCCCGGACCATATTCCACCACCACCCGGGCGCGCTCCCAATCAATGAAGGAGAGCAAGTGTTTGACCAGAAATGGTGAGCTGGGCACGAGCGAACCGAGCAGCTTGGGATAGCGGAGAAAGTTTCGGGCAAACAGAAGGAACTGGCGGGAGAGAGTTCGAGGGTGCTGCCGAACCAGCGCCGATTCTTGTGTGCTCATTCGTTCGCCTGTCAAGACCTTTCCCAGCCCGCCGCACAGAAAACGCGGTTTGTGTCCAGTTGGAGCAAATAACTAAGTCACGGGTTGTTCGCGGACATGAGGCAACAGACGTAGCGGCTGCGCCCGCCTCACAAACGGCAGCCACCCAGGACCGGGGCTATTGTACAGGGCCGGAAGCGGAGTGTCCTGCCGAGGCCGGGATCACGGCCAGTGACTTCCGAAAGCATCGTACCGGGCTTTGGTCATGTTCTGTATGTGACCTAGATCACTGTCTTATGGCATGAGTTGGAACACACTGGGGACGGAAATGACCGGTTGTGGCTAACGGTCAGGGAGAAAACCGTTATGTCAGAGATATTTGAAGACGAAGTAAAAATGGAGAGGCATTCGGTTCTGCCGCTTCTCCTGCTTCTGTCCCTGATGGCGGCCGTTCTGGGAGTGGTGGTGTATGTAGTGATGGAAGTGCGAGCGC
>DATGIY010000556.1:0-6023 GCA_035295475.1 Terriglobales bacterium | reverse complement strand
CAGCTGCATCAAGGACGAACTTTGCGTGGACGTGTGTCCCACCGACTGCATTCATCCCAAGAAGGACGAACCGGGCTTCGAGGCCGCGACCCAGCTGTATGTGGATCCCCAGGGCTGCATCGACTGCGGCGCCTGCGTGCCGGTGTGCACTTCCGACTCCATCAAACCGACCGAAGATTTGACGGAGGAACAAAAGGAGTTCATCGCCAGCAATGCCGCGTTTTTCGCCGTGTAACTGGCGGATTGGGCAGGACCGTCCAGTTTTGCCACGGGGCTCTCGAAGTTCGTGTTACGACCTTTCCCCGTAACGGGATTTACCCGGCGCCAGGGAAAGGGTTAAGCTTCCAGCTTTCGCTGGTGAAACCAGCGTCAGGGAAGCCATGGCGTCGGCTCGCAGGTTCTCCTCCGCGGAAGGATGGCTACTAAATAAGTTGTATGCTGCTGCCGGGAGTCCGCCGGCGCGAATCGCGCTCCAGGGCGGCCCGGAAGTTGGTCCGGAAGGGCGCGCGGCGGTTGCGACCGTGATTATCCGCGACCGCGCCACTCTGGCGCGAATCGTTCTTAATCCGGAAGTGGCGTTTGGCGAAGCCTACGCCGAGGGCTCGCTGCAGGTAGAGGGCGACCTGCTGGCGCTGCTTGACGCCGTATATCAGTCCTTCTCGGCGCGGAAAAAGCCCGGTTGGTACCCGCGCCTGGTTTCGCTGTGGTTGCGCCTGGCCCAGAACAACAGCCGCCGTGGCTCTCGCCATAACATTCATCACCATTACGACCTGGGCAATCAGTTTTACCGTCTCTGGCTGGACCGCAACCTGGTCTACACCTGCGCTTATTTTCCGCATCCCGGCGCCACACTGGAGGAAGCGCAAATCGCAAAAATGGATCACGTCTGCCGTAAGGTGCGGTTGCGGCCCGGCGAGCGCGTGGTGGAAGCCGGCTGCGGCTGGGGCAGCCTGGCATGGCATATGGCCCGGAATTACGGGGTGAAGGTCAAGGCCTTCAACATTTCGCATGAGCAGATCGTGTATGCCCGCTGGCGGGCGCAGCAGGAAGGGCTGGACGGGCGAGTCGAGTTCGTGGAGGACGATTATCGCAACATCCATGGCAGCTTCGACGCCTTTGTCTCCGTGGGCATGCTGGAGCATGTGGGACGGGCCCACTACCGCGAGCTGGGCCGCGTGATCCATCGCGCGATCGGCCACGGCGGCCGGGGCCTGCTGCACTTTATTGGCCGCAACCGGCGCCGCCCGCTGAATGCCTGGATTCGCAAGCGGATTTTTCCCGGCGCCTATCCCCCCACGTTGCGCGAAGTGGCGGACATTTTTGAGCCCTGGGACTTTGCCGTCCTCGATGTGGAGAATCTGCGCCAGCATTACGTCCGCACTCTGGAGCACTGGCTGGAACGCTTTGAAGGCTCGGCCCAGCAGGCAGCGACTATGTTCGACGAGCGCTTTGTGCGCATGTGGCGGCTGTACCTGGCGGGATCGGTGGCCGCATTCCGCAGCGGCACGCTGCAATTGTTTCAGGCGGTATTTGCCGGTTCACAATGCAGGGAACTGCCCTGGACGCGCGCCTACCTGTATGAGCGGCCGCAGGAAACGCAAAGGGTGCAGGCGGCGGACTGAAAGTCAGGCTACACCGGGTGCTGAATCATGAAATCTGGCTTGCTGAGTTCCTAGGCAGCCTGGGCGTGTTGCCGGCAAACGTGATCGCAGCGAGTGCAGAAGCTTAAGCCACAGACCGGGCAAATCACTTCGTGTTCCTCGCACAGCCCATTGCCACATCCGGCGCACACGGAAATAGCGGGACGATGGCAGTCCACGACGCGCTGGGTTACCAGGCTCCGGGCCACCACCTGTTCGCACCAGCGTTCAGCTTCGATGAGAGCGGGCATTGGAATGCTCCTTTCCAATGTTAGTAACGGTTCAAACGATTCCGGGCGCAGGACCTGCTACCGTGTTCCGGGGAGAACGTGAGGGTTATGCGCAACCGGTTCGTGAGATGCCGCTGCCCGGAAAACGGATGTAGCTGGGGCGAAAATTTGGTTGTGCAAAAATATTCGCTCGACGCAAACTATGTTACGCCCGTAACCGAGGCATGCAATAGTGAAAACATATGATGTCCTGATCGTGGGTGGCGGGCCGGCGGGATCGTCGTGCGCATGGGCGTTACGCGGCTCCGGGCTGGAGACGGTCATCATCGACAAGCAGACATTTCCCCGCGACAAAGTATGCGGTGGCTGGATCACGCCCCAAATCATCAGCGAATTGCGGATCGATCCCGCCGATTACGCCCGAGGGCGCGCCTTCCAGCCCATTTGCGGGTTTCGCACCAGCCGCATGGGCGATCCGGAAATCGAGACCAACTACGGCCGGCCGGTCAGCTATGGCATTCGCCGCTTCCAGTTTGACGATTATTTGTTGCGGCGCTGTGGAGCCTCGGTTTGCCAGGGAATGCCTTTTGCCAGCATGGAGCGCCACGGCGACTCCTGGCTGGTGAACGCTGAGATCAGGGCGCGGCTCATCGTGGGCGCCGGCGGGCACTTCTGTCCCGTGGCGCGGCAGTTGGGCGCCACTATGGGAACTGAGGAAATTGTGGTGGCGCAGGAAGCGGAATTCGAAATGGACGCCCGCCAGCAGTCGGCCTGCTCCATCCAGCCGGAAATTCCTGAACTTTATTTTTGTGCCGATATGCGCGGCTACGGCTGGTGCTTTCGCAAGGGCAACGTGTTGAATGTGGGCCTGGGACGGCTGGACCGGCGAAGCCTTTCCGGACACGTGGCCGAGTTTCTGGAATTTCTCAAGCGGACGGGGAAGGTGGCGTTCGAGCTGCCGTCGTCAATCCTGGGACACGCTTACTTAATCTATTCCAAAACTACGCGCCGGCTGGTGGACGATGGCGTCATGCTGATCGGCGATGCAGCCGGTCTGGCCTACTCGCAAAGCGGAGAGGGCATCCGACCGGCGATTGAATCCGGGCTGCTGGCTGCCCAGTTCATAACCTCGGCCGCGGGGAATTACTGCCAGCAAAATTTGCGGCCCTACCCTGAGCGGTTACGGGAGCGCTACGGCCACACGCGGGGCGATTGGGCCACCGCGGTGGGACGTCGGCTTTCGCCCGCGATGGTGGCCGGCATTGCTCGCCGTCTGCTGCGCAGCCGCTGGTTCGCGCAAAGGGTGGTGATGGAGCGCTGGTTTCTACATTTCGCCGACGAACCTCTAGGCGTATCCAGCAGCGAGCGCAGCGTGCCCAGTGCTTGAAGTGCGCTGCCGCTGAGCGACCCCCGGAACACAGAGACGCTCACTAGCAACTGGGAACTGCTGTTTAATCCTTCAGCTTGACCATGGGTATCCCGCCGCGGCACACGGTAGCCACTCGGGCGAACCCTCCATCCCAAGTGCCTACAATCATCACTGGCCCATAGCAATAGACGGCGTGGCCACTATTGGCCAGGTACCACTTGCCCTTGGGCGCTGGCGTATGGCGACGGGTTATCAGTTGCCGAGGTTTTAGGGACTGCTGTACGGCCAGATTCGTCGCCGGGGCCAGGGTGGCGAGCGAGAGGATCGCGGCACAGAGGGCGATTGAGGCGCGCTTCATGGTTCTCCTGGGAGCGGCGGGCGCACACGCCATAACCAGGATGGGCAATTCCCGTTCCAGGGTTGCCGGTTCAAAACCAGCAACTTGCGCGGCCAAATCGGGTGGCCAAAGCAAAACTCTTGCCCAGGTTAGGCAACTCGTTTACCTCGCGGCGCGAGGCTTCAATGACCGGCTACGATGTCTCCACTCCGCCGCGGCCGCCGCAATAGCGATTGTTGGACATTTCTAATGACTGTCGTACGCACCCCTTCGTGCATTATCCGGCGTAGAACGCTGATGCTATAGTCGCAGTTTCAAAACCAAATCTCTCCCTTGTTGTTCTGATTTCGGCGACAGACCGCCGGACAGAAGCGCAGATTTCTGTCTGCGAAAAATAGCGAGAAGGAGTGGAAATGAATAAGAAACATCAGCTGTTATTGGTGGTGGCAGTCGGCATCACGCTGGCCGCCCCCGCCTCATGGGCCGATACGGTGGCAGTGGGCACTTGCCGCAGTCATCTAACCTCCTACAGCACGATTCAGGCGGCGGTTAATGCCGTGAAATCCGGCAGCACCATCCTGGTCTGCCCCGGCTTCTATCCGGAGCAGGTAACCATTCATAAGCAACTGACGGTGGAAGGCGTGCAGGCCGGAACGGCCAATGCCGCGGTCATCACGTCACCTGCCACTGGACTGGTGGGCAACGCTACCAGCCTGACCAGCGGCAATCCCATCGCAGCGCAGATTCTGGTCAGCAATACCTTGGGACCGGTGGACATCAGCAACTTGACCATCGATGGCGCCAATAACCTGATTACCGGCTGCCTGCCGAATCCCATGGGAATCTTTTATCAGAATGCCTCGGGCACTATTTCCGAAGTGGCGACGCGCAACCAGAGCATCTCACCTTACTCGTCGTTCGGCGGCTGCCAGTCGGGACTGGGTATTTTCGTGCAGAGCGGAGGCACCGGAGCCATCACAACTTCTCATGTCACGGTCAGCGGCAGCACCGTGCACGATTACCAGAAGAACGGCATCACCGGCAATGAAGCGGGAACCAGGCTGACTGTCCTGGGCAATTCCGTCATGGGCATGGGGCCGGTGAGCGGCGCCGCCCAGCACGGCATCCAGATCGGCTACGGCGCGACGGGTACGATTCAAGGTAACTCGGTCTTCGATGACATCTGGGCGCCGGACACGATTAATGACGCGGGCGATGCCGCCGCCGGCATTCTGTTGTACGCCTCCTCCGGGGTGTACGTTTACGGCAACAACGTGGGCGATACGCAATTTGGCATCGCGGTGGTGACCGACCCCGCTTTCCCGCCCGCCGACAGCAATCGCATCAAGGCCAATCAGGTTTCCGGAACGCACATCTTTGACGGCATTGACGTGTGCAGCAACAACAACCGCATACGCGATAACATCGTCAACACCATCGACGAGGCCGGCATCCACATTGACAGCACCTGTACCGGTGGTAACAGCGGCAACATCGTCACCAACAACACCATTAATGAGGCCTGCGCCGGATTGCTGACCGGGGCTACGCCTCAGGACAACGTCCTCGTTCCCAACTTCCTGTTCAATGTCACCAATACGCAACTGGCCGGCGATACCTGCGGCAGCGGACCTGCGATCAGCGCCGGCACCACCGCGGGCGCGAACCTGCCGCATCACGTTGCCGGAACCCATCGCAACTACGCTCCGGTCCGGCCGTAGCCGCTTTTTGGCTCTTGCCGAAGATATGAGGATGAGGGAGGCCTTTCCCTCATCCTTTTTTAGTTCCTTCATTCGGCCAGGGATGGCGCACAGACCCCGGCCCCTTGCGATGTATCCTGTACGGCAGCGGCCGTAAAAGGGTGAAGCTTTACCCGCCTTCGGCACATCGTGTACAAAGGCAGACCGAATCGAAGGGGTGAAACCAACGCGTGTCTAGCGCCCAGCCTGAGCTCCATCAAAGTCCAAAACCAGTTTTCAAGTTCGCCGGATTTACCATCCTGGGCCTGGCATTGGCTCTTTTGCTGGCGTGGGGAGCGGCCCAGGAGGCAGCCTCGCCCGCCAGCCAATTGCCGCCTGCCGGCCCTTTGCCGCAGGACACCGGGGCCGCAGGCCTCAAGCAAATGTTGCTGCGCCTGAAGACTACGGCGCGCATGACGCACACCACCGCGCACCCCGACGATGAAGATGGCGGCATGATGACCCTGGAGTCGCGCGGCAAAGGCGATAGCATCCTGCTGCTCACCTTGAATCGCGGCGAGGGTGGGCAAAATAAGGTGGGTAGCGGCCTGTTCGACGAACTGGGCATCATACGCACCCTGGAGCAGCTGGCTGCCGACCGCTACTACGGGGTGGAACAGCGCTTTACCCGGGTGGTGGACTTCGGATTTTCCAAAACCCCGGAAGAGACGTTTCAAAAATGGGGCGGTCACGACATCGCTCTGGGCG
>DATGIY010000555.1:0-2061 GCA_035295475.1 Terriglobales bacterium | reverse complement strand
AGACGCGATTTCCGCTAAGCGGCGGACACGAAGCCACCCCGTGCAACGAATGCCACAAACCCAGGCCCGAACTGATCCCGGCGGCGGCAGGCGCGAAGCCGGCGGTGATCTATCGTTTCGACGATCGTTCTTGCGCGGCATGCCATGAGGACCCTCACCGTGGGCAATTCCGGGATCGCATGCTGCGGGTGAGCGCCGCCGGCAAGCCTCTGGGCTGCGAGGCCTGCCATTCGGTCGAAACGTGGTCCGACCTGCGACGCTTCGACCACGCTTCCACCAAATTTCCTTTGCTGGGCGCGCACCGGGCGGTGGCTTGCCTCGATTGCCACAAACCGCCGAACTTGGAGACCCGTTTGCGCAACGTGGACTTTCGCGCCGCTCCCCTGCGCTGCGAGGAGTGCCACCAGGACATCCATGGCGGGCAGTTCGCCAAGGGAGGACAACCCACGGCCTGCGCCAGCTGTCACGACAGCACCCGCTGGAAGCCATCGCTGTTTGATCACGAAACCCGTACTAGCTTCCCCTTGAAAGGCGCCCACCGCAATGTGCGCTGTGCGGCCTGCCACAGCAATATGCGGCTGGTGGCTGGGAAAGAGGTGCTGTTCTATAAGCCCACGCCCAGTCGCTGTGCGGACTGCCATGGGCCCACCGGGAAACCGGCAGCGCGCTCGGAGAAGATCGGCGCTCTTCGACGCGCCTGGGTTGACCTGCGCCCCAGGATGGCAATGTAGTTGCTCTGGAGGACTACAGCTGATGACTTACATCTGAGGACCGAAAACTCCTATGCGACCACTGCGGGTGATCGTAATTGACGACGAGCCCAACACTTGCGCCTTCTTGCAGGCAGCCTTTAGCGCTGATGGCCATGAATGCCACACCTTTGTCCGTCCGGAGGAGGCGGAACGCTATCTGGCGGCGGCGGATGCCGACTTGGCCATGGTGGACGTCTATCTGGGCGCGGTGAACGGTATCGATCTTCTGAGCCGCTTGCGCTCCCTCAAGCCCGAACTGTATCCCGTGATCATGACGGCGCACGTAAGCGTTGAAACGGCCGCCCGCTCGGTCGCCGAAGGGGCGGTTGACTACGTCAGCAAACCGCTAACGATTGAGCAGATTCGCGCCATCTGCCAGCGTGCGCGGGGCTTCCGCGCTCCCAAAACCGAGCCGTCCGAAGAGGCTTCTGCCCCGGTGCACGACTCAGCCATTATTGGCGGCAGTCCCAAGATGCTGGCTGTCTACAAAGCCATTGGGCGGGTGGCGGCCAGCAACGTTAACGTTCTCATTACTGGCGCCAGCGGAACCGGCAAAGAACTGGTGGCGCGCGCCATCCACCAGCACTCTAAGCGTGCCCAGCAGCCTTTTACTCCGGTCAATTGTGGGTCGTTCACGGAAACCATCCTGGAAAGCGAGCTGTTCGGGCACGAAAAAGGCGCTTTTACCGGCGCTAACGCCACTCACAAAGGTCTGGTGGAGTCCAGTGACGGCGGCACCCTGTTCCTCGATGAGGTCACCGAAACGACGCTGGGTTTCCAGGTTAAGCTGCTGCGCGTAATCCAGGAACAGCAAGTTCGGCGAGTGGGCTCGAACAAGTACATCCCTGTGGACGTGCGTATTGTGGCGGCCTCCAATCAGGATGTGTCGGCCTTAATCCGCCAGGGCCAGTTCCGCGAGGACCTCTACTATCGCCTGGCGGTGGTGCAGATCGTCATCCCTTCGCTGGATGAGCGCCGCGAGGATATTCCTCTGCTGGTTAAGCACTTTCTGCAGCAGTTCAACCTCAAGAACGAGCGTGAAATCAGCATCGACCCGGAAGCGGTGCGGCGATTGCAGGAGATGAACTGGCCAGGAAATGTCCGCGAACTGGAAAATACGGTGAACCGGCTGGCGATTTTCGCGCCCACCGGCCAGATCACCCGGGCGGATGTGGAGACCGAGGCTCGCCGCACCCAGGAAAGCATCCATCCCGAAGCTGCTGCGGGGGTTCTGCCCGACCGCTTGCTGGAACTGGAACGTGAACACATTGTGCGCATTCTCCGGCAGACCCACGGCAACAAGTCAGAG
>DATGIY010000554.1:0-2046 GCA_035295475.1 Terriglobales bacterium | reverse complement strand
GCCGTGTAGTGCAGGACTCGCCCATTCACCGTCGCCTGCTGATGCGTAACCACCGGCGGCACCTCGGTCATGTCGAAGTGCAGCTCTTTGCTTTCCTTCGCCGCCTGCCCTGTGCCCGGCTGATTGGTCGCCGGTTGCGGGCTGGGCTGTGCCGCGGGCTGCGAGCTTTCCGTCTGAGTGGCCGCGGGGGCGGGATTCGTCTTCTTCACCCGTGCCTTGGGCGGCTTGGCTTGTTGTGCCAGCAAAGCCACGCCGAAAATGAATACCGACACCACAACGCCAAGAGTACGCATATCAGGCTCCAGTACTGGTTTTATGGACAGATTGTAAAGAGGACAGCGTCAGCGAAACCGGGCATTATATCGCTGTACGACCCGTCTGCACGATCACCCGCGCCCGGCCGCGATATTGGCCACCGCGGGACGCCGCCGGAAAAACAGGTAAGCCACCGGTCCCAGCAACAGCGCCGCCGGTCCCCACCTCCAGCCAAAAGGGTCGCTGCCCAGCAGCGCCACCCCGCTCATCAGCACCGGCGCGCCCACGGCATACAGCAGCCCTTTTCTTCCCCAGGGTATGCGAAAGGGGCGTGGCAGATCGGGCGCTTTCTGCCGCAACTTCCATCCTGAGAGCACGGTCATCAGGGATGTTGCAATTCGCAGCCAGATATAGACGGAAATCAGCCAGGTCAGGGAGTGCCACGCGAACGCGGCATAAATCGCGCACGAGATCACGATGGCTGCTGCCGGTGTCTTGTAGCGCGGGTGCTCGCGCGTCAGACCCTGCGAGATATAGCCGTCCTCCGCCATCGCGAAGGGCATGCGCGTGCTCGCCAGCACCGTGCTGTTGAGCAGAGAAACGCTGGCCAGGGTGGCCGACAGCGTCATCCACAGTCCCAGCCAGCGCCCGCCGATCAGTTCCGCCGCATTAGCGAAGTATCCCGTGTGCCACTGCTGCCAGTTGCCCAAGGCTCCCAGTGCGCAAAAGGTCGGGAGAAAGTATGTGGCAATTGAGAGCGGCACCACCCATGCCAAGGCTCGCGGATAGGTGCGCTGCGGATTCTCCACTTCTTCCGCCACCGTGGAAAGCTGCTCGTACCCCGAATACAACCACAAGCCCAGCGCCAGGCCCACGCCAAACACCTGGTACACGGGCACGTGCGGCGGGACCAGCGGCGCAAAAGGGTTATGCTGCCACTTCGTAAGCGCCACGACGCACATCACCCCCACCGGCAGCAAAACCATGAATTCCAGGACGGTCGCTACCTTGCCGACCAGCTGAATGCCGCGCACATTCACGTACGCGATCAGCGCAATCAGTCCTACCGAGACCGCGTAATGCTTCCAGCCCACGATGGAGGGAAAATAAAAGCTTAAGTAGTCGCTGAAGAGTACGGCATAACTGCTGCCCAGCAGGAACGATGCCGACCAGTTCCACCACCCCGCCAGAAAGCCCCAGAAATCGCCAAACCCGGCCCGCGTCCAGCGGTAAAAGCCTCCTTCCACCGGCATGGCAGTGGTCAACTCCGCCGCCACAAGTGAGATAGGAATGCACCAAAAGAGCGGCAGAACCAGGTGATAGACGAGCGTCATCCCCGGTCCCGAACTGGCGATCTGGTCTTCTAGCCCGAACGGGCCTGCCGTCGTGTAGGAAAACATCACCCACACGAAATAGAAGAGACCAGCTTTGCGGATTTGAGCCCGGGTCAAAGGGAGCGCCTGTCCGGCGCATTGTAGGGGAGGAAAGCCAGCAGGTCGAGAGTGAACGTGCCCGGCGGCGCGGCTCAGGGTTGTGACTGTGCGGTCGAACGAGCCGACTCAGTGGCTGAAAACCGCGAAGCCATGGCCAAGCTCAGGCCAATCGCCAGCAGCGCCACTGCCCAGAACAGGGCGCTAAGTTTCCCCAAGCGCTGCAGGAGCAGGTAAACGGGGCTCAGAAACAGCAAGCCGATGGCGATGACTAACACCCGGCGACTGGTACTTGCCCCTGGTGCCTTGCATAGCCACTCAGCGGCCAGGAATAAGGGAGGCAGCAACAGGCTGAGGTCGT
>DATGIY010000553.1:0-9697 GCA_035295475.1 Terriglobales bacterium | reverse complement strand
TGCAGCAAAGCGCCAGGGCGAACCCAAGCACCCACACCGCCAGCGATGTGGGCGATTCTGGTTGTAGCCTGATCCTCACCCATCGGCCATAGTAGGAAGCGGAAGTAAGGCTGCGAAGATAACGGTAGTAATGTTTGTTGTTCAGGCGAGCACCATGGGGGCGGCGCAAGGGCTCTCCTGGCTGCCGATTATCGCCCGGACCGCGAACCACCTCAGAAATCGTCAATCTGTAATCCGCCATCTACAATCAGGCCTCATGCGCCCAGGCTCACATGCACGGCTTGCCCTGCTCCTGCTGACGGCGCTGAACTTCCTCAACTACATCGACCGTTCGGTGCTTTTTGCGGTGCAACCGCTGGTGCAGGCTGAATTTCACCGCAGCGACGCCCAGTTCGGATTTCTGACCACCGCCTTCTTCCTCTGCTACATGGTGGCGGCGCCGGTTATGGGGCTGCTGGCTGATCGCTATCCGCGGCGGGTCATCATCATTACCGGCGCCGTGGTGTGGAGCATAGCCACCATGCTGACGGCGGTGACGTACAGCTTCGACGCCCTATTGCTGCGCCACGCCATAGTCGGCATTGGCGAAGCGACATTTGTCACCATCGCTCCTTCCTTTCTTGCCGACCTGTTCGGGGAAGAGAAGCGCGGACGCATCTTTTCGCTCTTCTACATCGCCATTCCGGTGGGCACGGCGCTGGGCTACATCGTGGGCGGGCAACTGGGGCCGCGTTATGGCTGGCGCGCGCCCTTCTACGTGGCGGGCCTGCCGGGCATGGCACTGGCCCTGCTCCTGCTGCTGGTTCCCGAACCGGAGCGCGGACGCTGCGATCGCCTGGCGGAGACGACGGAGCGCCGCAGCTTGCGCGGGCTGGCGCGCAATCCCGCTTTCTGGACCGCCACCCTGGGTATGGCCATGATGACGTTCGCCTTAGGCGGGCTGTCAGTATGGATGCCGACTTTCCTCTCGCGCGTGCGCCATTACCCGCTGCAGCACGCCAATCAGCTGTTCGGGGTAATTACGGCCTTCAATGGAACCGTGGCGACGCTGGTGGGCGGCTGGCTGGGCGACAGGCTGCTCCGGCGCACGGCCAGCGCCTATTACCTGCTTTCCGCCGCCAGCATGACGTTGGGGATCCCCGCCATGATCCTCGCCCTGTACTTCACCGGGCGAGTGATGTTTCCGGCGATTTTCGCCGCCGAATTCCTGCTGCTGCTGAACACCGGCCCACTCAATGCCGCGGTGGTCAATTCCGTGGGAGCGCACATCCGCTCCACCGCGGTCGCGGTAAATCTTTTCACCATTCACCTGCTCGGCGATGCGCTTTCTCCCACGCTGATCGGCTACATCTCCGACCGCAGCTCACTGCAGTCGGGATTCCGCAGCGCCGTGGTCGCTATCGCGTTGTCGTCAGCGGTACTGTTCTTCGGCATGAAGTTTGCGCCGCCAGTGGCGGTGAACGAAGGACAAACAGCGTCTGAGCGGCCGTAAAGTTTCGAGTTTCAAGTTTCGAGTTGCGGTCTGTGAGTCATTGCGAACCGCTTTTTCTGGGCATCGCCGGAACGTGAGGATTGGCGCAACCTTGTCAGAAACTTGAAGCTTGCAACTCGAAACTGGAAACTCTCATCATTCCGGCACTGCGCCGGGATCAGGCGGCTCTTCCACGGGGACCCCCGAAGAAGACCTTTTGGGGAAGCGCGCGGGCTTACGCGTGGAGGTGGGATGCTGGAACCTTCCGGCGCTAAAGCGTCCGCGCCGCTGCACGTCGTAGTCTTTGGGCAGGGGCGGTAGTTTGCGGACTGCCCCATGCAGCTGCCGGGCTTCGCGCAGGATGATTTCCGGGCGGCCATCATAGGCCCGAATGGTGCCGTGGATCTGGATTTCCTTGCCGGCGAGCTGGCGCACATCGCCCACGTGGCGCAGGTCGCGGGGAAAAACCACGACAGTAAAAGGGCAGGTGCGGTAATCGGCGCAGAAATTCAGGAAGGTTACGCCGCTGGCGCCCTCGCTGACGCGCAGAACCTTGCCTTTGACGCACAGGGAATCGCCGATGCGCTGGGCGGCCTGCTCCATGGAAATGCAGTCGGCGGCGGCCAGCGGGGCAAGGAGCAGCCAGACGATCAGAGCGGAGGAGGACATGAGACCTCCTTCACTGCTGATTTTAGAGCAGGGTAGGGCGAGCAGACGGAAACCAGCATCGGCCAGTCTCCGTCCCAGTTCGCTTTTGGAACCTTTGAGGTAGGACTATTTGAACGACTTGATGGCTGCCGTCTCGTCGTCCTTCACATCGAAGACGGTATAAAGCTTAGTGATCTGCAGCAGGTCGTGAACCTTTTTGGTCAGGTTGAGCAGTTTCAGTTCGCCGCCCTGATTGCGCACGCTGGTAAAAGCGCTGACCAGCTCGCCGATCCCGGAGCTATCGATGTAATTGACTTCGCCGAGATTAAGCAGAATCTTCTTACTACCTTTGCCCACCAGGTCGCGCACCGTGTCGCGCAGGATGACGCTGCCTTCTCCCAGCGTGATACGTCCGCTGAGATCGACAATGGTCACCCCATCCACCTGTCGGGTGTTGGCCTTCATGGTCACTGGGAAGCCTCCTTGCTGTCGCCGGCTACGCCGGGGACGTGCTTAATGAGTTTGATTTCGGTTCCGGGATGAAGCATGCGAATCTGCACTTCATCCATAAAGGCGCGTATGAGAAAAATCCCCCGCCCCGACTGCTTTAACAGGTTTTCCGGGGCCAGCGGGTCGGGAATCTTGCCGGGATCCAGGCCCTGTCCCTGGTCGGTAATGGTGATGACCATGGAATCACGGGTACGTTCCAGGACCAGGCCGACCTTCTTGGCGGGATCGTAGGCATTGCCGTGCAAAACGGCATTGACCGTAGCCTCGCGCACGGCCATGGAAATCCTGGCAATTTCGTCTTCGTCGAAACCGGCTCCGGAAGCAAAGCGGGTAGCCGACTCCTCGGCGCTATTGACGCTGTCGAGCGTGGAGTCGAGGGTCAAGGAAACCCGTTTGCCGACCATATGCGAAGTTTTCAACCGGTCCGATCCACCGCCTGAAGGCTGGCTCCAATGCTTGAGAACGCGGGCCTCCTTGCACCATTGCAGGTGAGTGCAGGCAGGGCGCTAGTTTGCCTGTGGGAGAGGGAACTTGTCAAACAGACGGGTCTCGGGAGCATTCCAAACTGGCACTGTTCCGCCCAGAGATGTCGCTTCTGACCTTAGTAACGGGATTCTGGCCATTGCTCACGGGGAAAAATAGCCAGCCAGCAGAAACTGTGGGCAGTGGAGCAGGGGCGTTGTCGCCTGCGACCGCCATCGCCGATTTTGTGCTTCAACGCATGACCAGCTCAGCACGCACGGGCAAAGAACCGGCAGTCTCGATGAAGGGCGTTGCCGCGATATGGGAGCTGCGGGTCTACGTTGCCGGGCAAACGCCGAAGTCACTGGCCGCGCTGAGCAACCTGCAGCGAATCTGCGATGAGCACCTACAAGCGCGATACGAACTGGAAATTGTTGATCTGCTGCAGAAACCGGAGATGGCGGCCTTGGAGCAGATTATAGCCATTCCCACCGTGCTGCGTAGCCGCCCTCTGCCGAGAAAAAAAATTGCCGGCGATCTTTCCAACACTGAGGAGGTGTTGTTGAGCCTGGAAATTCCTGCCCAGTCCGGCGAAGCAGAAGACGTACTGCGTGCCATTTCCAGTGGCGAGGTTGACGCATTTGTGCAGCAGCACGAAAGCGCGGGCGAGATTGTGGCCTTGCAGGGAACAGAAGAACCTTATCGGTTGCTGTTGGAGTCAATGAATGAGGGGGCGCTGACCCTGGCACATGACGGCACCATCCTTTACTGCAATTCGCGTTTTGCGGAGATCGTTAGCGCTCGCAGCGAGGAACTGGTCGGCTGTTCCTTCCAACGCTACATCGGCAACGAGCAACAAGAACGATTCTCAACTCTTCTGGGGGAGGGAGCGGGAGGCAGCAGTCGCGGTGAATTCACTCTGCGAGCGGGACAGACAGGCAATATACCGGTGCAACTGTCGTTTCATGTAGTGCGCTGCGCCGGCGTGCCCGCGGTGTCACTGTTGGTCTCCGACATCAGCGAGCTCAAACGCGCAGAGGACGCGCTGGAACAAAGCCGCCGGGAACAAATGCGGATCAAGGACGAATTTCTCTCCCACGTGTCGCACGAACTGCGCTCGCCGCTGACCGCCATCTACCAATTTGTTTCCATCCTCAACGATGAGATTGCCGGACCGCTCAATAGCGACCAGAAGGAATTCGTGCAGATCACGGGGAGAAACGTCCGCCAGCTGCACGCCATGATTGACGACCTGCTGGAGATTACCCGCGCGGAAACGGGCAAGCTCACGGTGGAGCCGCAATGGACCTGCATCCGCGCCGCTATTGAGGAGGTGGTGAACAGCTCAGCTCCGAGCGCGGCAGAAAAGGAAATCCTGCTGAAAGCTGAATTGCCTGCCAGCCTTCCCCTGGTATATGCCGACCCTGCCCGCGTGCGCCAGATTCTGACCAACCTGGTGCAGAACGCGATCAAGTTCACTCCCGCCCATGGCCACATTACCGCCCGAGCAAAGGCCGGGGAGGAGCACAAGGGCTTTTTGCTGCTGGAGGTGGAAGATACCGGATGCGGATTGCAGCCGGAGGCAGTGGAGAAGATTTTCGAGCGCCTGTACCAGATAGCCACTCCCACCGAGGCCGGACGCAAGGGGCTGGGAATCGGGCTCTACATCTGCAAAGAACTGGTCAAGCGGCAGGGCGGGAAGATCTGGGTGAACAGCGAGCCCGGCCGTGGGAGTTGCTTCTGCTTCACCCTGCCAACTGCGTCATTATCCACTCTGATTGCTCCGTTGATGCCCAAACTGCGGTCGAGCAGCTACTCAGCCGCCCTGTTTACCGTGACCGCTTCCTGTGAAGCTGTGGGCGCAAAGACTTCGCCACCGGAAGGACTCTGCCACGAGGTGCGGCAGGTGGTACAGCGCTGCACGCTACCCGACCTGGATGTTCTTCTGCCCAAAACCGGGGGAGCGCACAAGGCTGGACGGTGCCTCATCTTCGCTGTTACCAAGCCCGATGGCGCGCCAGTGTTGGCCAACCGCCTGCGGGAACAGCTGCAGCGCTGGGAACAGAACCAACGGACGGGCCTGGTTTTTTCCGTGGACTACACCTTCCTGGAATTGCCTCCATCGCTGGCCGATGCGGACAACGAGGAACTGCTGAAAGTGGTTACGCACAACTTGGAGGCGCTGGCAAGACTTGGCAGCTCGGCGGCGGAGGGATGAGATGCCGGATAAGAGGATTCTGGTGATCGAAGATGATATTGACGTGCGACGCGGCCTTGGCATCCGCCTGGCCGCCAACCACTACGGCGTCGGTTTTGCGGGCGATGCTTCCTCCGGTCTGGCGGAGGTAGAGAGGCAGAGGCCTGACCTGATCATCCTGGACCTGGGCTTGCCGGGGGAGGATGGCTATGTCGTTTTGAGCAAGTTGGCCGCTTCCGGCGAATTCGCCGCCACTCCAGTAATTGTGCTCTCCGCGCGCGACCGACGGGCCAATGAGCAGCGGGTAAAGGAAGCTGGCGCCCAGGTGTTTTGCCAGAAGCCGGTGGATAACGAGGAGCTGTTAGGAAGAATTCGCGAGTTATTAAGCCCGGGGGACCGGCCCAGCCGTGAATAAAGGCCACCCATGGGATGGAGACAAAGGAGAGTGCGGAAATGGCAACCAAGGTGTTGGTTGTGGACGATGATGCGGACATCCGGCGAGGATTGAACGTGCGTTTGCGCGCTAACGGCTATGAAGTGCTGTTTGCGGCTGACGCCATTTCGGCCGTGACGGTAGCGGTGAAGGAACATCCCGACCTGGTGATTCTCGACATCGGCTTACCCGCAGGGGATGGTTATGTGGTGATGGAAAGATTCCAGAAGCATCCGGCCCTGGGGTGCATACCGGTGATCGTGTTGAGCGCACGGGACGTGGTGGAGAACCGACAACGGGCGTTGGACGCGGGCGCCTACGCTTTTTTCCAGAAACCCGCCGACAATAATCAGTTGCTGCGCAGCATACGCGCCGCCCTGGATCCAGCCCAGGTTCGCCGCTGAGGGGCCCAGCGGCGATGGATTCCGGCGTGCGTGAAGGGAAGTTACATGGCTAAGGTCGTTGCTCTCGTCGAGGACAACCTGGACTTGAGGATTGCCTTCAAGCAGGTGCTCACCCATGCGGGTTACCAGGTCCGCACTGCGGCTGATGGAGAGCAGGGTCTATCCCTGGTGCGCCAGAGTCCGCCTGATGTCATCGTTCTCGATATGTTGCTGCCCAAAGTCAGCGGCCTGGAGGTACTGCGGCTGTTGAAAGCCGATGCCGTGACCGCCCGAATTCCCGTACTCGTGCTCAGCAGTCTGCCGCAAAGCAACGAGGAGAAGCTGAAGCTGGAAGGCGCGGCCAGCTACCTGGTCAAGTCGAATCTGACGGATGGAACGGCGCTGATCTGGGCGGTGGAAAGGGTGTTGGCGCCGCGGGAGGAAGTGAAATGAAGGTGCCCTCAGAGTGTGGGTTCCCAAAGCAGATTGGAAAGCAAAACGGGAAACACGGAGGGTAGAGGCCCGCTCTTCCGTCGTGACCACAATTACGCAGACAACTTAAAGTGAGTTCATAGCCGGTGCGCGTCTCAGGCGCTGGCCATTGCCAATGGCAAGAGGTGACGGTACATGGCGGCAGGCGTAGCAGCACGGCAAGCGGAACTGGAGAAATGCCCCACCGGGCTCCAAGGATTAGATGAGATTACAGGCGGAGGCTTGCCGCGCGGGCGGCCCACGCTGGTATGCGGCGACGCGGGCAGCGGCAAGACCATTCTGGCGATGCAATTTCTGGTGAACGGCATCACCCGCTATGGCGAACCCGGAGTGTTTGTCGCGTTTGAAGAGAACGCGCAGGACCTGGCGACCAACATGGCTTCCATGGGAATTGACTTGCAGCAGCTATGCGCTGAGAACCGGCTGGCCATTGATTGGGTGCGCATCGAACCGGGCGAAATTGAGGAAGCCGGAGAGTACGACCTGGCGGGATTATTCGTGCGCATCGAGTGCGCGCTGCAGCGGGTGCACGGCCGCCGCATCGCGCTGGACAGCATAGAGGCGCTGTTTTCCAGCCTTAAGGACCAGAACCTGCTGCGCTCCGAGTTGCGGAGATTGTTCAGCTGGCTGAAAGAGCAGCAACTCACGGCGCTGATTACAGGCGAGCGCGGCGATGGCCGGCTCACCCGCAACGGACTGGAAGAGTATGTGGCGGATTGCGTCATCGCGCTGGACCACCAACTGGAAAACCAGGTCTCGATGCGGCACTTGCGGGTGGTCAAATACCGCGGTTCAGCTCACGGCGGGAACGAGTACCCATTTCTTATCGACCGGAGGGGCATTTCGGTTTTTCCCATCACTTCCGTAGGGCTGGATTGTCCCGCTCCCAGCGAGCGCATCTCCACCGGAGTTCCCCGCTTGGATGCGATGTTGCGGGGAGGCGGTGTGTACCGGGGCAGCACGATTCTGGTATCGGGGGCGGCAGGCACAGGCAAGACCAGCCTGGCGGCTCACTTTGTGCGCGCCGCCTGTGAACGCGGGGAACGCGCCCTGTATTTCGCTTTTGAGGAGTCGCGGGAACAGATCATCCGCAACATGCGGTCCATCGGCATCGACCTGGCGCCGTGGATGGAGCGGGACCTGCTGCGCTTTCATGCCTCCCGTCCCTCGCTCTGCGGTCTGGAAACGCATCTGGCGGGCATATTAGGGAAGGTGGAGGAGTTCAGGCCCCGGGTGATCGTGCTCGATCCCATGACCGATTTCGTCGCCGTAGGCTCGCATCAGGAAGTCAAATCCATGCTGACGCGGCTTATTGACTTTCTGAAAATGGAGCAGGTTACGGCATTCTTTACCAGCCTGACGCTGGCTGAGCATGCGGTGGAGCAAAGCGAAGCCGGCATATCCTCCCTGATTGACTGCTGGCTGCTGCTGCGCAGCCTGGAGCAGAACGGGGAACGCACGCGGGTTCTGTATCTGCTGAAATCGCGGGGTACGGCCCATTCCGCTCAAATCCGCGAATTCCTGTTGACCGATGCAGGGGTGGATCTGGTGGATGTGTGCGTCAGCGAGGCGGGAGTTCTGACCGGTTCGGCGCGCCGGGAATACGAGGCCCGGCAGGCGGAAGCGGCGCTGGGGCGGAAAGAGGACGTCGAGCGCAAGCGGCTGCGACTGGAACGGCGGCGGCAGGAAATAGAGGAGCAGATCGGGGGCTTGCGCCGCCAGCTTGAGGATGAGGAACGGGAAGTCACGGCCTCTATCCAGAACATTGTGCATACGAACGAGCGGGCAAGAGCCAATCGTGAGGCTATGACGATTTCCCGCGAAGGCGGTGCGCTGTGCAGTCCGGGTGAGGAAAGGAGTCAAGCATGACGGTTGTTTGCGAAGCCGCCGGCGAGACGACAACCTGCTGGGAGTTGCGGCTCTACGTGGCTGGACACACTCCCAAGTCGGTCGCGGCCTTTGCCAACCTGCACAAAATCTGCGATGAGCACCTGAAAGGGCGATACCGCATTGAGGTGATTGACCTGGCGAAGCAGCCGCAACTGGCGGCCGGCGATCAGATTCTGGCGGTACCCACGCTGGTGCGCAACCTGCCGCCGCCGCTGCGCAAGATGATCGGCGACCTCAGCAACACAGAGCGCGTGCTGGTAGGACTGGACATCCGCATCGCTTCGGGAAAGGAGTGAGCGGCTATGAATGCGCCTGCAGAGCCGGTGGTGGCCAAAGAAGGCGAGGAAATCCGCCCCCATTTCGTATTGCGCTTGTTCGTAGCCGGGGCCAGCGAGCATTCCAAAAACGCCATCAGCAATGTGAAAAGCGTGTGCGAGGAACACATCAAGGGCCGCTATGAGTTGCAGATCATAGACGTGTACCAGACGCCGGTGCTGGCGGTGAGCGAGAACATCGTGGCCACGCCCACGCTGGTGTTGCCAGCGCCGCTGCGGCGGGTGATCGGAGACCTTTCCCATGAGCGGGTCATGGTGGGAATGCAGTTGCTGGATGTAGCGGAGGCCCCATGAGTGCCGGCCCGGTGCGTCCACCATAGGGGCGTGCAAGCATTGCGCGCCCGGTTGCGAGAGGCGGAGGAGACACTCGAAGCTGTCCGATCTCAGGTGAGTGACAGGCAGGGCGCTGGTTTGCCTATGGGATAGGTGCCTTGTCAGCGTAAGTCATCATATATGGTCCGGTCACGCCTGAAACGCGCGAAGACCGCAAGGACCCTGACAAGGGGTGAAGCCAAAGCCACCCGCGTCTGGCCGGAGCAGACTTGAACAAGGGCTACTTGGCCCGATCTATGTTTCAGGCGGTGAAAACGCCGAAAACCCTTCTGGATTCGCGCTCATCTCTTTTGTATTCTCAGGCTCATGGCCAACGTAGCGCTAACCGATCTGCTGGGAGCGCCGGTGTACGACCCGGCCGGCGCCAGCGGGCGGGTGCGCGAAGTCGCCATCCGGCCGCAGGAAGACCCGCTGCGGGTGGCGGCCCTGGTGGTCAAGACCCGGCAAGGACCCAAGCTCCTGCCTTTCAGCGACGTGGCTTCGATTGATGGCGGCATTCGCGCCGCCAAGCCGGTGGCCGAGTGGCTTCCCGAGCCCGGGCAC
>DATGIY010000552.1:0-11421 GCA_035295475.1 Terriglobales bacterium | reverse complement strand
TGGCATTTCCAGCCCGACCGCTCGCGCGCGAGCTCGAGGCGATACACCCTGCCGTCAATGTTGACGTCGTAGATCATAGAAACGCCGGCTGTTGGCTGTCGCTCGTTGGCCGTCGGCAACCACATTTAAACAATCGATGGCTGAGGACCGCCTGGACACTGCAAACCATCAGCTATCTCACTGCAGCGACTCCACCCGCCCCGCCCTTTTCCAGCCAGTTTGAATTTCTTTTGCCGGCTTCGGCGGACTTCCGCCGGCCGCGCCGTTGCGGCTTTCGGCCGCCTTTTCCAGAACCGTGAACACCCCGGCCGCAATCGCCGCAATTTCAGGATGCTCCTTCTTCACCGGATCGATCTCGGGATTAGCCAGCAGGCGGTCGAGAAAGCCGGTGTCCAGCCTGCCGGCCACGAACTCAGGATTCTTCAGAATGCGGCGGAAAAGCGAAATATTGGTCTTGATCCCGCCCACGAAATATTCATGCAGGGCGCGGCGCAGGCGCATGATGGTCTGCCGGCGGTCGCTGCCGTAGCCGATCAGTTTGGCCAGCAGGGGATCGTAATCCAGGGGCACGCTCCAGCCTTCGTACATGCCGCTGTCACGGCGAATGCCCGGCCCGCCCGGAATAAGCAGCAGCGTGATCTTTCCCGGGCTGGGGAAGAAGTTGTTGTCAGGGTCCTCGGCGTAAATGCGGCATTCCATGGCGTGCCCGCGGAGTTGCACGTCCTCCTGGCGGAAGCGCAGGGGCTCACCGGCCGCGATCTGAATCTGCAGGTGAACCAAGTCGAGACCGGTCACCATTTCCGTCACCGGATGCTCCACTTGTAGACGTGTGTTCACTTCCAGGAAGTAGAAATTCCGGTTCTGGTCCACCAGGAACTCCACCGTCCCTGCGTTGGTGTAGCCGCCGATTTCCGCCACCTTGACCGCAGCTTCGCCCATGCGACGCCGCATTTCCGCGTCCACGACCGGTGAGGGCGACTCCTCCAGGACCTTCTGATGCCGGCGCTGCACCGAGCACTCGCGCTCGCCCAGCCAGACGATGTGGCCGTGCTCGTCGGCGAGAACCTGCATTTCGATGTGGCGCGGGTTCTCAATCAGCTTCTCGATGTAAACTTCGCCATCGCCAAAAGCGCGTTCCGCCTCGCTGCGCGCGGCGTCGAATGCGGAGCGCAAGTCTTCTTCCGAGCGCACCAGGCGCATGCCTTTGCCGCCGCCGCCGGCCGCCGCCTTGAGCATGATGGGATAACCGACCTGCCGCGCCACACCTACAGCTTCGCTAAATTCCAGCCCATGCGAGGAGCCCGGCACGAAAGGCACGCCGGCGCGCTCCATCGCCTGCCGGGCACGCGTCTTGGAGCCCAGCAGCTCCATAGCCTCGGCGGTAGGACCGATAAACTTGATGCCTGCTTCCCGGCAGGCGCGCGCAAAGCGCGGATTTTCCGAAAGGAAACCATAGCCGGGATGAATAGCGTCAGCTCCACTGCGCCGAGCCACGCCCAGGATTTTCTCAATGTTGAGGTAGGATTCCGTCGCCGCCGCCGGACCGATGAAATACGCTTCATCGGCGTGGCGCACGTGCAGCGATGCTCGGTCCACCTCCGAATATACGGCCACTGAAGGTATGCCTAGTTCGCGGCAGGCGCGCATTACCCGTACCGCAATTTCCCCTCGGTTGGCGATTAGAATTTTCTTGAACATCGAGTCCTGTGCGGGTACGGCCATAATTACGAACTTTCGATTGTAATTCACCGCGTTCGCGCAAGCGCCGCCATGAGAGCACGCCATGGAAACAGGGCAATACGGCGCAAGTGAAACGCCCCTCCCGCTCTCGCGGAAGGGGCGCTGTCCTGAGGAGGGGGAGGGAAAGCTTACTGTGTCTGGCTGGTTGGCTGCTCCACGATGCCTCCCGGCTGCTGCTGGGCCGCTTTCGCCGCCTTGGCTTTCTTCGTGGCCATGGTCTTATCCACCCAGTCATCCGCGGTCTTCAAATCAGCCGTCTGCTGATCGGGAGCATCGCATTCCGTGTCCGCCTTTTCGCGGTACATCAGGTTCATGTAGGCCATGGCGTCGTCGTAGTCTGGACGCAGATCCAGGGCCTTCTTAAGCACGCTGATACCGTCCTCAATATTGGCGCCGTTGAGGTCCTTCAGGTGCTGGCACACCTTTTTGTCCTTAAGCGTCTCATCCGGCTTCAGGCCCAGCTTGGCACGTTCCTCCATGCGCGGCTGGTAGCACTCGGTCCAGTCGATCACGCCGACGGAATAGTAGGACTCGGGATCGTTGGGATCGATGGCCGAGGCCTTACGGTAATACTCCTTGGCCTGATCAAACTTCTTCATCTGCAGGTACAGGTAGGCGATTCCCTTGACGCTGTTGATCTGCTGTTCCCGGCTCGGGTTACGACTTAGAACCTGCTTGTATTGATCGATCGCCTGCTCCGCGTTGCGGTTGTTGTCCGGCGTGTCGGCACCGGGCACATACTGCTGCGCATAAGCGGTCGCCAAGTACAGGCGCGCGTTAAGCAGGGAAGGATCCATAGCGACCGCATTCTGGAAGCGGTTGATGGCTTCCTCGTATTTGGCGTTCTTATAGGCCTGGACGCCTTTGTTCAGTTGGTCGCGCGCCTTCAGCTTGTTGCAACCGGCGGCAAAGAGCAGCGCCAGCGCGGCGGCCGACAACGTCAGTACTCGCACGCTTCTCATGTGGTTATTATTCCCCCCTTGCCAAACGAGCTCACGGCCTCCCTTGGGATATGAATAACGGATTCTCGCAAGCCCGCAGACAGCGTGAATCCGGGATGTGCCAGAGGACGCGGGCAGTATTGTGTTGCCGCCTGCGTCCCCCGATCCTTGCCGCTCTAACCGCCGGCTTCGATCTTGGCGGTGATGAGTCCGACCTTGTCCACACCGGCCGCATGCGCAATGTCGATCACGTTGGCTACATCGGCGAAGGGTATAGCGTTATCGCCTTTCACGAACATGACCTTCTCGGCACGAGTCTTGTAGATATCGGTCAGCCGCTCCTGCAGGTTAGCCCAGGTCACATCTTCCTGATTGATCTTCAGCGCCGGATCCTTGCCCGGGCCCTGATCGATGACTTGAACCACAATGGTGCGGTCAGGCTGGTTCTGTTGCTGCTTCTGGTTGGGCGGCGGCGGCTGCGGCACCAGCGCGTCCAGCCCTTTGGGCGTGAGCGGCGTGATGACCATGAAAATGATCAGCAACACCAGCAGCACGTCAATCAGCGGGGTAACGTTCATGTCCGCCGTCGGACCGCCACCCGCACCTCCAATTGCCATTCCCATAGTAGGTTCTCCTTATTGCCCGGTGGGCGCGATCGGTGCCGGAGCCTGTGTGGCGCCGGGAGTCGTTTTCCGCTGATCGGTGAGCAGACCGAGATCGTCTACGCCGGCGGCGCGAACGTTATCCACCACCTCCACCACCGTGCCGTACTTGGCACGCGCGTCAGCGCGGATGAACACGCGTTTGTCCACGCGGTTGGCCAGACGATCCTTGATCTTTTCGGTCAGCGCATCCGGCGTGATCATATCGTTGCCGAAGTAGATTTTGCCGTCGCGCATCACCGCCACCAGCAGGGCGTCTTCCTTATCCGCATCGGGCATTTGCTGCGGGTTGTTGACCTTGGCCAAGTCTACGCTCACGCCTTTCTGCAACATGGGCGTGACCACCATGAAGATGATCAGTAGCACCAGCATGACGTCCACCATCGGAGTCACGTTGATGTTGGAATTGACCTTGGCGCCTTCGTTCCTTTTAGCGATTGCCATGGCTTACTCTCCTTAGCGCGCAGTTCGCGTTCAGCAGACCTCAGCGGCTCTCACGACGGGGAGGTGCATAACCGAGCTCCCCCGGATGCCGCCACGGTGCGCTTACCGGCGAACGCCCCGGCGCTTCAGGAAGTAGTCAATCAGTTCGCTCGACGAGTTATCCATTTCCACGTCGAAAGCTTCCACGCGGCCGGTTAGATAATTGAACATCATCACGGCCGGGATGGCGACGAACAGACCGACGGCGGTGGTCACCAGCGCTTCCGCGATACCGCCGGCGACGGCGCCCAGACCGGTTGCCTTCTGCTCGGAAATGCCCTTGAAGGCGTTCAGAATTCCGACCACGGTGCCGAACAGGCCGACGAAAGGAGCGGTGGAGCCGATGGTGGCCAACCCGCCCAGGCCGCGCTTGAGCTCGGCGTGCACGATGGCTTCGGCGCGCTCCAGAGCGCGCTTGGAGGCTTCGATCTGCTCGCCCGGGATATCGCCGGATTCGGAATGAGCGCGGAATTCCTGCAGGCCCGCGGTCACTACCTTGGCCAGGTGGCTCTTCTTGTTGCGCTCGGCAACGCGAATGGCTTCATCGATTTTGCCTTCGCGCAAGGCTCCGGCCACCGCGGGGGCAAAGGCCCGCGACTGCTTGCGCGCTGCGCCGAAAGCCATCCAGCGGTCAATCATCACGCCGATCGACCAACCAGACATGATGAACAGAATGATGACCACGCATTTCGCCAGAATACCCATCTGGTGCCATAGCGAAATCGGGTCCCAGCCTACGGTGCCGCCTTCCTGGAAAATCCAGGAAGCGTACGCCGAGGCGTGAGTAAGAGCGGTGCTAGCTGCGTGTGCTACGAACATGAGTGACTTTTCCTCCTCAGGAATGTCGTGTCTCGGTATCGCTAAAATTGAATCTGGGCCGCAAGCCGCCGCAAAAGGTCAAGCGCGGACCCACTCTGCGAAGCGTGCGCTCGATTGGATTCACGGCCAGCGCGCAGGGTTGGTGGCCTGCAGTCTACACGCCCTGGACCAAAATGCGTTCGGGCGGTAAACGCTTGACTCAAGGCGGGAGCTCTCGCATCAGCCAGAGCCCCCCGCCAAACTCGTTCTAGCCGCCCGCCAGGGTGAAGTTCACCGTGATCTGGGTCTCCACAGCCACCGGCTCACCGTTGAGGAAGTAGGGCTTGTAGCGCCACTGCTTCACGGCTTCGATAGCCGAAGGAGCCAGCATCGGGTGCCCACTGATCAGGCGCAGGTTCTCGATGGTGCCGTCCTTGCTGATTTCCGCCTGCAGGATCACCGTGCCCTGAATGCGTGCTTGCCGGGCCAGCGGTGGATACATAGGCTGCACGCGGTGGATCAGCAGACCTTGCGACACGCCCTGCGACACTCGTACGCGCTGCGGGGTAGCTACTTTAGGCACGGCCACCGGCGTGGAGCTGATGATACCGCCGATGACGCCGCCCATCTGCCCGCCAGGAACGCCACCGGGCACACCACCTACTACTCCTGCTGCCGACATCACGGGCGGCGGCGCTTCCTCTTCCTTGATCATTTCCACTTTCTTGGGAATCTTGGTAGGAGTGCGCAATTCACCGTTGATGATGTCGGTCTGCACCACTTTGACGACCCGCTGCGGCACAGCGGCCGGCGGAGGCGGTGGCGGTGGTGGCGGTGGGGGCGCAACTAAGAATGTCATCAACTGCTGCTTGGGCAGGGCTTCCGTATAAAGCAGCGGGATCAAAACCAGAATGCCCACCAGGAAGATCTGCAGCAAAAACGAAACCGTGGTGGTCATGCCCCGCTTGGTTCTAAGCCTGCCTCCTGATTCAAGAAGGCTGTCCTCAAACATGGAACGTCCTCCGTCCTCTTCTTACCTAGTTAGACACCGTAAGCTCGAACTTTGCTCCCAGTTCGAAATGGGCCGGTTGAAAAACCACGTCCGCATCCCCATCCCGGGGAAGTGCAGCATTCTACGCCTTTGCCCGTACTTTTTCGCGGCGACTCTCGGCCGGGGCTGGCGGAGGGGTACGGCGGTTGCTCCGTCGCGCCTGCCAGTCCTGGTAAGCCACCAGCATGGGCGCCGCCACCGCGATGGAAGAATAGGTCCCAATCAGAATGCCGATCACCAGGGCAAAGGAAAAGCCCCTAAGTACCTCGCCTCCAAACAGATAGAGAGCCAAAACGGTCAGGAAAGTCAGCCCGGAGGTGAGCACCGTCCGGCTCAAAGTCTGATTGATGCTGCGATTGACAATATCGGCTAGCTTGTCCCGCCGTAAAAGCTTGATATTTTCCCGAATGCGGTCGAAAACCACGATGGTGTCATTCATCGAGTAACCGACCAGCGTCAGGATGGCTGCAATAACAGTAAGGCTGATCTCCTTATCCGCCAGGGAAAAGGCGCCCACGGTGATCAGCGTATCGTGGAAACAGGCCACCACCGCGGCCACACCGTAGATCAGCTCAAAGCGGAACCACAGGTACACGAGCATGCCTGCCAGTGAGTACAAAATGGCCAGTTTGGCTTGGTTCTGCAGCTGTTTCCCCACCTGGGGACCGACAACATCCACGTTGCGCACGCCAAAATTGGAGAGGGCAAAACCTTGGTTCAGCGACGCCAATACTGGCTCCGGGACGACCGTTTTCAGGTCGTCCATGGACTTCAAAACCCCGCTTTGCACCGCATCCCGCTGGTGCACGATGGTTTGCGCCATGTCCTGGTAACGCCGCGACGCATCCGTACCCAGGTGCATGGGATCCTGGGAGAGCAGATATGCCTGAATGGTTTGCGCGCTGGCATTATTCAAGTCCTGCTTGCCGGGCGGCAGCTTAGTTTCCAGCGCGCTAATGATCTGCGCCCGGCCCCGATCCAGAGCCGCTTCACTGGTTTCCTTTTCTGCCAGGCCAATCAGCACTTCGTCATTGGCGGCGGTCCCGAACCGCTGAATACGCGCACTGTGCAGGCCTGCGCGGTCCATAAGCGCCCGAATTTCGTTGATGTCCGGGGAACTGGTGAACTTCACCCGCACCAGTGTGCCACCACGAAAATCGACACCTAGAGGAATGCCGTGCCAGAAAAGCATGGAAAGCACGCCGGCCACGCTAAACACCAGCGAAAAGGCGAGAAAATACCACTTCTTGCTGAGAAAATCTATGTTGGGATTGCGAAAGAATTCCACTAGCCTCGGCCCTCAAGTAAGCTTTTGCGATTCGACCGACCGGTGGCCGGCAATCGCAATCAATAATTACCCAATACTTAGCGCTTCGCCCCGCTGTTTTCGGTTCAGCACATAGTCAAAAATCACGCGGGATACAAAGACCGCAGTGAACAGATTCGCCAGCAAACCGAAGGTCAGCGTAACCGCAAAACCCTTCACCGGCCCGGTCCCAAAGATGAACAAAATAAAGGCGGAAACGATGGTGGTCACGTGAGTGTCCACGATCGTGATCCAGGCGTGAGCAAAACCCTGTTCCACCGCCGACGGGGGAGTTTTTCCGTTGCGCAGTTCTTCCCTGATGCGCTCAAAAATGAGCACGTTGGAGTCAACGCCCATACCTACAGTCAAGATCACCCCGGCGATGCCGGGCAGGGTCAGAGTGGCTCCCGAAAATCCGAGGAAACCCAGCAAAATGATAAGGTTAAAAATAAGAGCCACATCGGCATTGATGCCTGCGCCGTGGTAGTAGACAAGCATGAAAAGGAGCACCGCCAACATGCCGATAACCGCCGCGCGCACGCCATCGCGGATCGAATCAGCCCCCAGCGAGGGTCCCACGGTGCGATCTTCCAGGTAATGAATGCTGGCCGGCAGGGCGCCCGAGCGCAGAATCATGGCCAGATCCTTGGTTTCCTGCTCCGAGAAACGGCCATTAATAACGCCAGAATCGTGAATTTGTTCCTGGATCGTGGCGACTTCCTGGACTTTGTTGTCCAAGACCACGGCCAGCTTATCGCCGACATGGGAACCGGTAAACGCGGCAAAGCGACGACCGCCCTCGTTGGTGAGTTGAAAACTAACATCGGGGCGGCCATTTTCATCGCGGCTGGCGCTGGCATCGCGCAAGTCGCGCCCCGTAACCGCCGAGGACCGCGATATCAAGTACCAGACCTGGTGGGGCTCGCCTCCGCTGTCCCCAATGCTCCTGCCAGGCAGCAGCACGCTGCCCGGCGGCAGCACGCCGTTATTGGCGGAAAGCGCTTCCTGCTCGCTGGAATAGGGACCGCCGAAAGCCTGACGAATTTCCAGCATAGCCGTGGATTGCATGATCTCTTTGACTCGGGCGGGATCATCTACGCCGGGGAGTTGAACCAGAATCTGATATTGCCCCAGCCCGTGCTCTTCAATCACGGGTTCGCTCACGCCCAATTGATCAATGCGGTTGCGAATGGTTTCAATCGCCTGCTGTACCGCCCGATTTTTGAGCTCCGTGAGCTGCGACGGCTTCATGGAGATGGTGTAAGTGTCTTGCGCGCCGGAAGCCAGGTTGTATTCCGGCAGGTCAGTAGAAACAATGTCGCGCAAGTCGGAGCTATGGTCTGCCGATACGCCTTTCACCACGATATGGTCGGGATTATTGGCCGGATCGGGTTGGGAAATGTCGGCAAAAGCGATGTTTCTGCGGCGCAGCGCGTCTTTCACGCGCTCGATGGCCTGCTGGGCATCCACATTCACCGCATCATTGACCTGCACCTGCAGAATCAGGTGCGTACCGCCCTTGAGGTCCAAACCAAGATGAATGCGCTGCAATAGAGCCGCGGCCAAGCCCTGCCCGGAGAGGCTGGAGGGAATGCCGAAGATGCCGTACACGAAAACCAGGAGGACGGCTACGATGAGAACTGACTTCCAGAGCAGATTTTGCTTCATAAAACTGGGAGACTACCTTGAAAATACCGGCTATTTCCGATCACTGCAACCGGCTACGATTTGCCACCTTCCTCAGGATTCGCCAAGGAAACCACTGCTGAACGCGATATTTCGAGGCGCAGGTTATCGGGGGGCACACGCAACTGCAAGGCGTCATCGCGCAACGAGATAATGGTGCCCCGTAAACCGCCGCTGGTCACCACCTTATCGCCGGCCTTCAATTCGGTGAGCATGTGCTGCCACTTCTTCTGCCGCCGTTGCTGGGGCATGATGAGCAGGAAATAGAAAATCGCAAAAATCAGGATCAGCGGCAGCAGGCCCCAGCCTAGCGCTCCGCTCCCTTCTTTTGCCTGTAAGAAGGCCGCTAACAGATATGTCTGCATGAAAACTCAGCTAACCTCTTGCTCGGCATGACGTACTCTGCCTGCGCCAACCTTGAGAATTCACTAATTCCCTGCAGGAAAGCTCGTGACCCCGGTCGCCAGGCCGGATACTTCCTCGAATCAGGTATGAACAGGGGATTTAACTACGGCTTCGGTGTGGACCCGACACCAGAAAGAAAAGCCCACTCCCCAAGTTTTATAGCATGACGCACAGCCCGCATAGTGTCAAGGTAGTAGGCCAGATTGTGAATCGTATTCAGGACCATGGCCAGAACCTCGTTGGCAGCATAGAGATGGCGCAAATAGGCCCGGGAATAGCGGGCACAGACGCGACAATGGCAGCGGGGGTCGAGCGGACCTTCGTCCTGAGCGTAGCGCGCCTGTTTGATCGATATCCGGCCCGCGGAGGTAAAAAGGAGCCCGTGGCGGGCGGCGCGAGTGGGCAGAACACAGTCCATCATGTCGACACCCATGGCGGCGTATTGCGCAATCTCTTCCGGTGTGCCTACTCCCATCAAATAGCGCGGCCGGTCGGCGGGCAAATAGGGCACCGTGGCGGACACGATCTCCTGGGTCATAGTCCGCGGTTCGCCCACGCTCAAACCGCCAATGGCATAGCCGGGAAAATCAAGCTCCACGGTGCGCTCAGCCGATTCGCGGCGCAGGTCGGGATACATGCCGCCTTGCACGATACCGAAAAGGGCTTGGCAGTGGACGGCTGACGGTTGGCGGGACAAGTCGTCGATGGTCGACGGTCGACGGCCGGAGGCTGAGTCGTTATTGGTTGGCCGTTCGTCGTTGGCAGAGTTTCGAGTTTCGGGTTTCGAGTGTCCCGAGGGTACATAACCGTTTGCAGCTCGAAATTCGAAACTCGACACTGAACTTGTCGTCGGCCCTCGGCCGTGAGCCACCAGCCAGGGTACCTCATGCTTATTTTCCTCAAAGTACCGTTGGCTGCGTTCCGCCCAGCGCAGCGTCAGTTCCATCGAAGCACGGGTGCGCTGGCGGTCGGCAGGATGCTCCGTACACTCGTCGAAAGCCATGATGATATCGGCGCCCAAAGCAATCTGAGCGGCGATCGAGCTTTCCGGACCCATAAAATGGGGGGAGCCGTCGAGGTGGGAGCGAAAAGCGACGCCCTCTTCGCTAACCGTGCGCAGGTCGCTGAGGCTGAACACCTGATACCCGCCGGAATCAGTGAGAATGGCGCGCGGCCATGACATGAAACGGTGCAGTCCGCCCATTTGCCGTATCTGCTCCGCGCCCGGACGGAGGTACAGGTGATAGGTGTTGCTGAGAAGAACCTCGACCCCTAGGTCCTCGAGCAAATCCTGGGGTACGCCTTTGACATTGGCCAGAGTGCCAACCGGCATGAACACGGGGGTTTCCACAGCACCGTGCGCCGTGAGCAGCCGCCCGGCGCGGGCAGGGCCGAGGCGGCCGTGAATTTCGAAAGAGAACGCCATTCGCGATTGACTAGATTGTAGCGGAGGGAAGCTTGGTCTTAATTGTGGTCTCCCAGCGCCGACGCCCTCGCCGCGATGAAATCAGTTATTCCGCCGCGGTTACACGCGGATTAAGACGCTAACCGGCCGCGCGCAGTTCCGGCAGGCGTTGCCGCATTTGCTCCAGGTGGTGAAGCTCGTGTCCGGCAAGAATATAGAGCAGGGCGCGTACCGACACCTCCTTGCCGTCGGCCTTACCGCGGCGGGCCAGCGCCTGGGGTGAGAAGCTGCGAAAGAGCGCAACATTGGCGCGCCGCAGATGCTCCAATTCCCGGGCCAGATCTTCCACGCTGCGCTGATTGAAATTCGATTCCCGCATGTAGTCGTCCTGGTCCCATCCTGGCAGCGGCTGATAATCGGCGCGAGCGAAGCGTAAGGCGCGACAGGAGAGGATGCGCTCGGCCTCGGACAAATGCCCGATGATTTCTTTAATGTTCCATTCCTCGGCTTTGCGGCGCGAATTCGCCTCCCGTTCCGAAATCGGGCGCACGAAGGCCAGCGTCTCGTCGATCTGCTTTTCGATGATGTCCACGATGTCGCCCTCGGGCACGCGGCGAATGTACGTTTCATGGGAAGGCCAATATTCCGAAGCTTGTGGGCGAGTAGCGCGGAAGGCGGACATACGGGAAATTTTACGAGTAGCAATTAGCGGTTAGCCAGCATATTTTAGCGCCTGTGAACTGCAAAGACCCTGCAGGGCAAAAGGCGCTGCCGGCGCTAATCGTGCAATTCCTAAGTGCCGCTTTTCGCCACCCGCTGCATGAATTTGCCCAGGCTCACCACCGCGCGGCTTACCGTACCAAAGCCAATCTCCTGATTTTCGTCACGGGCCTTGACCCGGAAGACGTAGAAACGGCCATTGGCGGACTCCAGAATCGCTTCCG
>DATGIY010000551.1:0-4999 GCA_035295475.1 Terriglobales bacterium | reverse complement strand
CGCGAGCAAGTTGGCCCAGACTTCCGGGCTGGTATTGCCCACTCCGCAGATCAGTCCCACCCCGCTTACAACCACACGACGAGCCAATGGCATGCCTCGGTTTGGTTCTCGATTTCAGGGACTTCGTTGCACTCAGGCTGACCGGCTGCCGCCTTCCCCTGCTGGATGGCGGCTGCTCGCCGGTCGTGGAGTTCTCTTCTGTGTCGCCGGGGGAAGTCGGCCCTGCCACTCCCGCCGACGATGCTGGTGCACGGCTGGCGCCCGTGATTACTTGGCAGCCTTAGCGTGCTTGCCGATGTAGTTGATAGCATCCTGCACGGTGCGGATCTTTTCCGCGTCCTCGTCGGGAATCTCGATGTCGAAAGCTTCTTCGAAGGCCATCACCAGTTCCACCGTATCCAGGGAGTCGGCTCCCAGGTCGTCGACAAAGGAGGCGTTGGGTGTGACCTCAGATTCCTCCACGCCCAGCTGCTCCACGATAATCTGCTTTACTTTCTCGTCTACGGATGCCATTTGCGGTCTCCTCTAAGCTGAAACGAGTAGTGTAACGGCGGCTAATAATGGTGTAAAGGCGATCACCGCTTGCCGTCAAGCCGCCTCTCCTTTACGGTCGCGGTAAATTCCCCCCGGGCAAGGCGGGCGCGAATCTCGCCGCCTTTATGTACCTGGGCTGCATCTTTGACCAGCTTGCCTTGGGCATCGAACACCAGAGCATAGCCGCGCTCGAGAATATTCAAAGGCGAAAGGCCCTGCAGCCGGGCGTCGAGCTGTTCCAGCCGCGAGCGGTGGCGCAGCATCTGTGCCCGCGCGCTGGCCACCAGGGCCGATAATTCCGCCTGCAGGTCGCGACGGACTCCGGCCAGCACGCGCCGAAGATCGTGATGGCGCACGCCAGCGGCAGCAAGGTCCAGTCGCTGCCGGTGTCGCGCGAGAAGCGCGCGCTCGGCGGTGGACAAGCGAAATACCAGATCATCGAGCCGCTGTTGCCGGCGCCCCAGGGCATCAGACATGCGGGCGAAGGCGCCATGCTGCGCCAACTCTGTAAGTTGCTGGCGGAGCAGCAGCAGGTGGTAGCGCATGGCCCGCGCGACCCGAAGGCGCAACCCTTCCGCTTGTTCCTCGATTTCCTGCCGCGACCGGATTACCAGTTCGGCGGCGGCGGAGGGGGTAGGCGCACGCAGGTCGGAGACGAAATCGATGATCGTGAAGTCAGTTTCGTGGCCCACCGCGGAGATCACCGGAATATGGGAGCCCGCGACCACGCGGGCCAGCGCTTCATCGTTGAAGGCGGCCAGGTCCTCCAGTGAGCCTCCACCCCGCGCCACGATGATCACATCCACGTTTCGGGCCCGATTGAAATAGCGAATCCCGGTGCCCACCTCCGCGGAGGCGGCTTCGCCCTGGACCTGCGCGGGAAAGATGAGCACATTGGCACTCTCATGTCGGCGGCGCAAGATATTGAGGATGTCGCGCAGGGCGGCGGCGCGAGGCGAGGTCACCACTCCGATGGTGCGCGGCAGCGCCGGAATCGGCTTCTTACGGTTGGAATCGAACAGGCCCTCCGCTTCCAGGCGCGCCTTCAGTTGCTCGAAGGCCACCTGCAGCGCGCCCGCACCTTTGGGCTCCAAGTACTCAGCGGAAAGCTGCAGCTCGCCGCGTGCATCGTAGACCGTGATCCTGCCCCGCGCGACCACGCGCATTCCATTGTCCGGCCGGAAGCGCAGGAGGCGAGCTTGCGAGCGGAACATCACGATGCGCACCTGCGCGTTTTCGTCCTTGAGGGTGAAATACAGGTGTCCGGATTCGGCGGGGCGGAAATTGGAGATTTCGCCCTCCACCCACACGTCCGTGTACTCCCGCTCCAGATGCGTGCGCACCGCTCCGACCAGGTCGCGCACCCGCCAGATCCTGCGCTCCTGGGCCATCTGGAAGGTGAAATCGAGTTGGCCGCCGCTGGACATCTGCAGGCAGTTTACAGTTGGCGGGGAGCACCAGCAATCAGCACTCAGTTCTCAGCATTCAGCCCGCCTGAGGAAGTGGCGCACCGCCATTGCCTCACAGGATCGCAGAAATCCAACCGCGTCAGCGATCTCTTAAAACCAGCTCAAGGTTCGCGGGGCTGAGTGCTGAATGCTGATTGCTCGTCCCTACCGGCGCCCCATGTGGCTGAAGAAGTACAACACCACCGAGAGCACAACGCTGAGGACGATGCAGGTCGCCAGGGGGAAGTAGAAGGTGGTGTGTTTGCCGCGATAAACAATATCGCCGGGCAATCGGCCGAAGGGCAAGTGCATGCGTCCGGCAAAAATCAGCACGACCCCGAAAAAGGCGATCAGCAGACCAAAAAACACCAGGATTTTGCCGAATTCAGTCACTGCTTAGAGTCTAGCTCATAGGTTAGAGCGTCAGGAATCAACGCAAATAAGCGAGCTGCGCTCGCCCGGACAGCCGAGGCGGCCGTCCCTACCCAAGAGTTGCTCCGGACAGCCGAGGCGGCCGTCCCTACACGGACATTGCCGGAAGCGGAGGGCGGCTGTGCCGGCACAGACATTCAGCCTGAGTACCCTTTACCAACCTGCGGCATCTCACCTGCGTCCTAAGTAGTTGGGGTTAAGCAGGATGGACCTGCGGCAGACAGTCTCAGTGGTGGCCAATTTCCTGGTGATCGTGGGACTGGTGATCTACGCCTTCACGCTGTTTGCCGAGTACGAATCGCGGGGACGCTGGGCCAAAAACATAACCGGTCTGCTGGCGGGGGTGGGCATGATGGTGCTGGCCATTGCCTTGTTGCTCACTCCAGCGAACGCGCGCACGATCATGAAGGTTGCCCAGAGCGGGGTAGCGGAAGCCCTGCTCTGGGTCAGTACCGGGCTGCTGTTAGCCGCGATTGCCGCTTTCGGCGCCATTACTTATTGGCGGCCTCTCCGGTTGTTGTATGAGCGCAAGATCGAAAGCGACCTCCACCGTGAGCTCCCAAAAATTCGATAAACCAATTCAGGACAGTCCCGGGCAAGTGGTGCCGTGGCCGAAGCAGGAAGGTGAGCCAGCCCTCCCGCCCGCCGCGCCTCGGCCGCCGGTTCGGTTCGGCGCCTTGCGCAAGCTGGGGCCGGGCATCGTTACCGGCGCCGCCAATGTGGACCCTTCGCTGATCGTGACCGCGACGGTGGTGGGCGCGGCCTTCCATTTCTCTCTCCTTTGGGTAGTCGTGCTTTGTGTACCGATTCTGCTGGCGGTGTTTGCGGTGTCGGGGCGTCTGGGCTATCAGACGCGTATGGGATTGGTGCATCTGCTGCAGGAAAACTATGGCCGGAAAGTAGCTCTGGCCTGCGCGCTCCTGATCGTGGTGATCAATCTGGCTATGATTGTCGCCGATCTGATGGCGGTTTCCGACGCGTTCTCCATCATTCTCGGCCAAACGCGAATGTTATTTGTGGCCGCCACCGCGTTTTCAATTTGGTACATCCTGATCTTCCGCGATTACCGGCGAATCACAGACGTGCTGGTCTGGCTGTCGCTACCGCTTTTTGTGTATGTGATTTCGGCTGTTCTGGCCGCGCCCTCTCCTGCCCAGGTGGCGCTGCGTACCCTGGTGCCGAGGGTGCAGGGCGGCGTCCAGTACGTGGATGCCATCGTGGGTATTTTTGGCTCGCTGCTGACTCCTTACGTGATTGTGTGGCAGACCAGTTCGCGGCGCGAGCAGGCGATGATCGGCGACGAGGCTTCGCATGACGCGCAGTCACGGGCGGGCACCGTGGTGAGCACCCTGTTGGCCTATTGCGTCATGCTGTCGGCCGCGTCTGTGCTCCGCCTGCCACATGCCGTGGACATGACCACAACGCAGGCGGCAGAGGCACTGCGCCCGGCCGTAGGCGGATTCGGCCCCATCCTTTTCTCGATAGGGATTATCGGGGCCGGCATGGTGGCGTTGCCGGTGCTGGTTGCCTCTATGTGCTACAGCATCGCCGAAGCGATGGGCTGGCGCTCTGGTTTGAGTGAGCACCCGTGGGACGCTAAGAGCTTTTATGTCCTGATTTCTCTCTGCATGCTGGCCGCCGTGGTGCTGAACTTCACGCCCATCAACCCGGTCAAGGCCCTGTACTGGTCGCAGATCCTCGCCGGCGCACTTACGGTGCCCATCCTGCTGTCCATTCTGGTGCTCTCCAATGACCGGCGCATTATGCGCACCGCCAACACCTTCTGGCAGAACTTCTGGATAGGCGGAGCCATTGGCGGGCTGATAGCGATCGGCGCCGTGTTGCTGGCGTGGAGACTGTAAGACCGCAGACCGCTTATGCCCACATAAGCTCTCCGGGCAGCGCATTGCTAGAATAAGTTGGTGAACCGACTCAAGTTCTTAGCCATTTTTCTGGCAATAAGCATGAGCGCCCTGGCTCAAAGCAAGCCCGTCGAAATTATCTCCGAACCGGGGCATCATCTGGCGTTACAGAATCGGTATACACGCGTGTTCAAGGTGACAGTGGCGCCGCATGCTTCCACGCAACTGCACCTGCACCGGCACAGCTACATATTCGTCACTCTGGGACCGGCGGAGATTGAAAGCGATGTGCAGGGAAAAGCGCCGGTCAAAATGAAATTGCAAGATGGTCAAACCGAACTATCCCCGGGGCCGTTCGCGCATGTAATCCGCAACCTGGGTGATAGCCCGTTCCGCAATGTGACCATTGAAATTCTGCGGCCCCCTTCGCCGGCAGCGGAAAGCGAACCCCACGAGCGCGGTTTGAGCGTCGATGCGGGTCTGCTCATCGACACCTTGTACGATACGCCGCAGGTGCGCGTCTATGAATTCAAGCTCAATCCCGGGGCGCACGTCGTCATTCACCAGGACAAGTGGCCGCATTTGCTGGTGGCTATCAGCAAGCTGGAACTGCGCGATCAAAGGCTGAATGGCCGCGGCGGCGACCTCAATGAGAATCCCGGGGATATTGCATGGTCGCAAGGCGGACATCCTCACACTTTCACTAACCTTGGCTTGCAGCCG
>DATGIY010000550.1:0-7007 GCA_035295475.1 Terriglobales bacterium | reverse complement strand
CGCTCAGCTTGCGGATGGTGTTGGTGACGCGCCACTCGGTGTCAGCCGGGGGGCGTTTGCTGGGATTATTGAAGTAGACTTCGTACTCAATCTTGAGGCGGCGCAGGTTGGTTTCCAGCAGATTCAGTTCTTCGTCAACCGTCACACATCACCTCAAAAGCGGCGCCCGCCGGGGCGTGGGGAGCCAGCACAATCATCCGGAAAACAGGGGAAAACGCAATGTAACACAGGTGATAGGCGGGGCGGGGGAGGGGAGGAGGGGCGGGGATTACGAAGGTCACGGCGGAAAATATGGGGAATTGGCAGCAAACCTGTCCAGAATCATGCCCATCCAACGGTGCAAGCGGAGTTGCGGACCGCCGGGGCCGGGGCGAGCCAGGAGCAAATCCCAGGACAACGCATGCGCAAGCGGCTGGCAATTGTTTTTGCGGATCATCACCTGGTGGTGCGGGAGTCTGTCGCCACCCTAATCTCCAAGCAGCCGGACATGGAAGTGGTCGGCACAGCGGCGAATGCCGAGGAAGCGCTGGCCCTGGTGCAGCAACGGCGTCCGGACCTGCTGCTGATGGAAGTGGACCTGCCGGAAGGAAGCAGCTTCGAGCTGATGCGCAAGCTGGCGCAGGAGAGGATACCGGTGCCGACCGTCATTCTGACGGCTTCGGAAAATGAAGTGGATTATGTGCAGGCGGTGCGGCTGGGAGCCGGCGGGCTGGTATTGAAGCGAGATAACGCGGAGAAGCTGTTCCAGGTGATTCGCCAGGTTGCGGCGGGGCGGCTGGCCTTCTCCAACGACATCGCGCAGCAGGTGGTGAACTGGATGGCGGGCCAGCGGGCGAAGCCGCGAAAAACAGGCCTGCAGCGGCTTTCCGATCGAGAGCGGGAAATCGTTTTGCTGGTGACGCGAGGAATGCGCAACCGCGAAGTGGCGGCGCAATTGAAAATCAGCGAGAACACGGTCAAGCGCCACCTGCAGAGCATTTTTATCAAAACCGGCGCACACGATCGCGTCGAGCTAGCCACACTGGCGGCGGAGCAGAACGTGCGAGCCGCCTAGGACGCGTCCGGGCGTAATTCCTGGATTTATTTCCTGCCTCACGCAATTTCAGAACAGTGGGAAAAGGGCGAGAGGAAAACGCGAGGGAGAAGTGCGGCCCTTGATTTAGCTGGCTATCTGCCGGCGGTGGCGGCCATTTTCTTGACCATAGCCAGGACTAGCTTGCGGTCGCTGTCATTCAGAGAAGAAGAGTAACGACGAATCTGGGTGAGAAAGCGGACCTCGTCATCGGTAAGCTGGGGCAGAGTTTTGGAGCCGTTGTCGTGGTTGGAATCGCTGAAGAACTGGGAGAGGGGCACTTCCATGGCAGCGGCAATCTTGGCCAGGGTATCGAGGGAGGGAATGGTGTGGCCGTTCTCGACGCGGGAAAGATAGCAGCGCAACAGGCCAGTGCGTTTTTCGATGTCGCCCTGCGACATCCCTTTGTGCAGTCTTAGATTGCGAATCGTTTCGCCGATGTTCATGGTGGGCGCAGCCTGAACCGCTGTTTTCTGCGAGGGTGAGTGCATAGTAACCAGAGTAGTAACTTCTGGCAAGCAGAATTTAAAGAAGTAGTCAGCAGGCGATGGCCTGCCGGCGTGAATCAACAGACGCCGGCGGCGGGAGATGGTTCACAAAGAAATACATGTAAATGTGAGCCGACCATTCGCGGGCAGATCGCGGGGCGAAGCGCACTATTTCTTGAGCGTTGTGTTGAGGAATTCGAGGGTGCGTTGCCAGGCGTCAGCCGCATCGTTGGGACGATAGCCGGCTTTATTGTTGGGATTCTCGAAGGCATGGCCGGCGTCGGGGTAAATGGTGACGTCGATCTTCTTGCCCATCTGGCGCAAATCCTGCTCGAATTTGTGCACGTCGGCGGGCGGGATGCCCTGATCTTTGGCGCCGAAGAGGCCGAGGATGGGAGCGTGAATCTGGCGCAAGCGAGCGGGATCGGTGGCCAGGTGGCCGTAATTGATGACGTCGGCAGCGAGCGTGGGATCGGCGATGGCGAGGTCGAGAGAATAACCGCCGCCCATGCACCAGCCGATGGAGCCGATTTTGGCGGGGTTGACGTTCTTCTGCGATTTCAGGAACTGCACCGCGGCCAGGAGGTCGCGATTGGCGCGATCCTCGGGCAGGCCGCGCATTAATTCGTGCGCGACCTCGGGGCTGTCGGTGGCTTTGCCGCGATACAAATCCACGGCGAGGGCAACATAGCCCTGGTCGGCGAGCTTGGAAGCCTGGTCCTTTACCCAAGGCACCAGTCCCCACCATTCATGAATGACAACCAGAGCGGGGAAAGGGCCTTTGCCGCGGGGAGTGTAGAGGACGCCGTGGACGGTTTCGTCACCACTCTTATAGGCAACGGTTTTGCCATTGGCGGCGAAGACCGGAACGGCGAGCAGCAGGGCGAGCAGCAGGGCGATCTTTTTCACGACGGCTCCTTGCGGTCTAAGAATTGTGTAATTGAGAAATCGGGTAATTGTGTAATTGACATCAATGCACTGCTTGAGTTTTTTACTTTACCCAATTACTCAATTACCCGATTACCCAATTACTCAATCCAGATCCAGTTCCATGTACAGCGCGCCGGGGATCGGGTTGGCGCGGTAGGGAGCAATCTCCCGAAAACCACGGGCACGGTACATGCGCACAGCGTCCTGCATGACCGGCTCAACCGTGTCCAGGCGCATGCGGCGATAGCCGATGGCACGCGCTTCCGTGAGAACCGCATCGAGCAGCGCCTTGCCCAGGCCGCGGCCGCGGAACTGGGGACGCACGTAAAGACGCTTCATTTCGCAGACGCCGGGCTCGAGAGGATGCAGAGCGACGCAACCAGCAACCTCGTCGCCGACAAAAACCAGCAGCAAGCGGCCCTGAGGCGGGGCGTAATCACCGGGCAAACCAGCCAGTTCCTGATCAAAACTCTGAAAGCAGAGGCTGAAGCCGAGAGAGGAGGCGTACTCCTGAAACAGCGCGCGCACCTGGGCCATGTGTTGCGGCGTGACCGCGGGAACAATGGCGATTTCCGTCGATAACGGCTGCCGCGCTACCCCATGAGAATGCCTCCATTCACGTTGAGCACGTGGCCGGTGATGTAGGCGGCTTCGTCGGAGGCGAGAAAATTGACGGCGTGGGCGACATCAGCATCGGTTCCGGCGCGGCCCAAGGGAATCATCTTGAGGATATGTTCTTTCATTTCGGCCGGCAGCCCCGCCGTCATAGATGTCTCGATGTAGCCGGGGGCTACAGCATTTACGGTGATGTTGCGGGAAGCGACTTCGCGGGCCACGGCCATGGTGAGGCCGATAAGGCCGGCTTTGGAAGCGGCATAGTTAGCCTGGCCGATCTGGCCGATCTGGCCGAAGATGCTGGTGATATTGATGATGCGTCCCCAGCGCTGCTTGAGCATGGAGCCGAGCACGGCCTGGATGCAGAGATAAGCGGCGGTGAGATTGGTATTGAGCACGGCGTCCCAGTCGGCGCGCTTCAGGCGCATGACCAGCTGGTCGTGGGTAATGCCGGCGTTGTTGACCAGGATGTCGATCTTGCCGAACTTTTCGACGGCCGCGCGAAACACCGACTTGATCTGGTCTTCGCTGGCGACGTCGAGGGGGAAGATTTCGGCCCGAGCGCCGGAGGCGGTGATTTCGGCGGCCACCTGCTGCAATTTTTCCTGGTTGCGGGCAGCGAGGGCGACGCTGGCCCCGGCGGCAGCGAGGCGCAGCGCGCAGGCGCGCCCAATTCCTTGCGAAGCGCCGGTCACCAGCGCTATCCGGCCAGCGACGCCCATGGATCCGCCCTCCCGGTGAGAAGGCGAGATTATAAATGAGGGCGGCAGTTTCGAGTTTGCAACTTCCAGTTTCGCCAGCCGCTCATCTCACACGGCTAAAGCCTTGCGCTGATACGGACCGCGCGCGTGAACCGGGACCGGCCTGAGTTGTTATCCCCTGCTGCCCTCGCGGGCGCCGACCAAAGCGGGGGTTGCCGTTCCCCGACCGCCGGTTTGGCCCCGAAGCAGCAGGCGCAGAAGCGGAGGAGCGAGAATAGTGGTGAATCCGGTCATGAAGATGACGATGGCATAAGCCGACTGCGACACAATGTTCATCTGCAAGCCGACCAGGGCCACGATGAGGGCCACTTCGCCGCGTGGCATCATGCCGATGCCCACGCGCAAGGTGGTGGGCCAGCCTTCCCGCAGCACCGGCAGACCGCAGCCCAGCACTTTGGAGAGCACCGCCAACAGGGAAATCACAAAAGCGTCGAGCAGGACGTTGCCGGAAAAGAGGTGGACATCGAGGCGAGCGCCAATGGTGAAAAAGAAAAAGGGAGCCAGGAATTCATTGATGGCATGGATGCGGGGCTGCAGACGCCACTCCGGGGCATAGTCGGCAAGGACCAGGCCGGCAAAGAAAGCGCCAATGATGGCGGCCATGCCAATGCGGGCGGCCGCCCAGGAGAGCAAGAGGCAAATCGCCAGGGAGAGCACCAGGGGAGCATTTTGCAGCGAGATATGACGCAGGCCGGGGCGAACGCGGCGCACGATGCGCGGGCCGATGAAGATCATGAAGAGCGCGAAGCCGATGGCTTCGGCGAAGGTCACGCCCAGATGGAGCCAGCGAATGCCGCCGCCGCTGGCGATCCCGCTGACCACCGCAAGCAGGATCATGCCCAGAATGTCATCGAATACGGCGGCCCCCATGATGATGCGGGCGAAGCGCGTATTGAGCACATGCAGGTCGGCGAGCACGCGGGCGGTAATGGCTACGCTGGTGGCGACCATGGCGGCAGCCACAAAAATGGCTTCATGAGTGGCCTGACCGCGCAGACGCATGTAGAAGAAGCCGAGAACAAAAGGCGCGATGACACCGGCGATGGCCACGCCCAGCGACTGGCGACCCACGCGCAGCAGGTCCTGGGGTCGGGTTTCCAGGCCGGCGGTAAAGAGCACGAAGATGGCGCCGATTTCCGCGAAAGCGTAGACATTTTCGGTGGGAGAAATCAGGCGGGCGGCATGGGGCCCGAGAATGATCCCGGCGAGGATTTCACCGAGAACCGCGGGAAGGGAAAAGCGCTCGAAGAGTTCGCCAAAGATCTTGGCCCATACAAAAATGGCGAACAGCTCCAGCAGCAACGTGTCGGCGCCTTGTGGCATAGGTGGTGCGAGCGACGAAGGGGGCGAAGCTTTTATTGTCCAATGGCGGGGGAGCGGCTACCAGCAAAATCGAAAGCTGCTGTGCGATTGGCAAGCAGCTGGCGAGCACGGTCCCGCCGCCATGGTGTATCGTGAACAGGAGCAAACAAGGGCCGCGCCGGCGGGCATCTAAGAGGCGCAGAGCAGCCTCTGATAAGCCGGTAGGAAGCTGACAGGCAGGAGGATTTCCCTAAATGGCCACCGCACAATTGCCGGCGCCGCCGGTGCGCTGGGCGCGCGCCCCGTTTTACTTCAATTCGGCGTCGCACCTGCTGCGCATTGAGCGGGAGAAAGCCAGCACGCTGGGCGAACTGCTGGCCGCCCTGCGCTCGGTGCCGAGCGAATCCATATTCCAGCACACCTTCCGCACCCTGCAGGAGCACCACTTCATCCGCGAGGGCTTTTCCAACGACTACGCGCACTGGGCGTTCGCCGCCTGCAACGAGGTAGGGCTGGCCGAGCGCCTGGCCTCCGTGGATGTGCGCGAGTTCACTTCGGTGGAAACGCTGCGGGAATACATTGTGCACATCGTGCAGGATTACCTGCAGCGCAATCCGCGAGCGGCGGACCGGGTGGCCATGGAGCCGTTTTATTTCTGCGCGTCCGACGCGGTGGTGGTGCCGACGCCCTTTGTGGCGCGCAATCTGGCGGAATTCCGCGATTGCCTGAACCAGGTAAGCATTCACTGCATTCACTATCATTTCATCGAAGCGCGGCTGCGGCTGAAGCTGAATTCCAACGATTTTTCGGTGTGGCTGGATTCGGAACTGGATATGGGGCGCATAGCCGACCAGTTCAACCGCATTGACATCTATACCTCCACGCTGCAGGACGTGCGGCGGGTGATGGTGCGGGTGATCGAGCGAGCTTTGCATTCTCAAGCATGAGGTAGAAATGGACGAAAGGAAGGACCAGGTCAAAGAGCAGGCGGCTGCCCCGGGAGGCCGGGGCGTGGTGACGGGAGAGCCGGTGGAAGCTCCGCCCCGGGACGGGGGATCGCAGGCGCCGGCCGCGCCGGTGCGGGAACGACGCAAGCGTCCACGGATTTCGGAAACGCCGCCTACGCCACCGCCACCGCCGCGGCTGGACGACTACGAGCCCATCATCGGCAAGCCGGAGCTGGACGAGCTGCGCTTCCTGGCGCAGCCCTTGCGCGGCAAGACGGTCAAGATGGTGAACTCGACCTCCATGGGAGGCGGGGTGGCGGAGATGCTCAACCGCCTGATTCCGCTGCTCACGGAGCTGGAGGTGGTGACACGCTGGGATGTGATCACCGGGGGCAATGACTTTTTCGAAGTGACCAAAGCGTTTCATAACGCGCTGCACGGCGGCGAGTACGTGCTGACCAAGGAAGCGCGCGATATTTTCCTGATGTACAACGAGCAGAACCGGCAACGCATGCAGTTCACCGAAGATCTGTTCGTGATCCATGATCCGCAGCCGGCGGGTTTGGTGCGCTCGCGGGAGCGCAACCGCGGGAAATGGATGTGGCGCTGCCACATCGATCTCTCCAACCCGCATCCCGACGTGTGGGGCTTTCTGCGGCCGATGATCGAGGAATACGACGCCACAGTGTTTTCCTCGCCGGCGTTCTCGCGGCAGCTTATGGTGCCGCAATATCTGTTCTATCCCTGCATCGATCCGCTGTCGGAGAAAAACAAAGAACTGCCGGATTCCCTGGTGCAGCAGACCTGTGACGATTTTGGCATTGATCGCTCGCGCCCCATCGTGACCCAGGTTTCGCGCTTCGACCGGCTGAAAGATCCGGTCGGCGTCGTG
>DATGIY010000549.1:0-2043 GCA_035295475.1 Terriglobales bacterium | reverse complement strand
ATCAGCGCGTTGGGCCCGTGCTTCATCTCCCCCGCCGGATAACCTTCGGCGTGGATGTAGGAAATCTCCTTCAGCTTCAGAGCCCCTTCCAGGGCCACCGGATAATGAATGCCGCGCCCCAGGAAGAGGAAGTCCTGCGAGCGCACGTACTCCTTGGCCAGCTCTTCGCAGTCTTCGTCGCGGGTCAGCAGGGCTTCCAGCTTGCCCGGCACCAGGGTCAGCTCGTGAATCAGCTGGCGCGCCTGCTCCGGCTTTAACGTTCCCCGCACCTCCCCCAGATAGAGGGCAAACAGGTAGAGCGCGGTCAGCTGGGCGGTGAAGGCCTTGGTCGAAGCCACGCCGATTTCCGGTCCGGCATGGGTGTAGATAGTGCCGCTCGACTCGCGCGTGATCATCGAGCCCACCACGTTGCAGATGGCCAGCGTTTTCGAACCCTTAGCCTTGGCCTCGCGCTGGGCGGCGATGGTGTCCGCCGTCTCTCCCGACTGCGAGATCAGCATGGTCACCGTGTCCGGCGCCAGGATGGGATCGCGGTAGCGCCATTCGCTGGCGTAATCGACCTCCACCGGCACCCGCGCCAGGCGCTCGATCATGAACTTGCCCGCCTGCGCCGCATGCCAGCTGGTGCCGCAGGCGGCCAGGTTGATCTTCTTCAGCGCGCGGAATTCCGCCTCGCTGATCTCCATCTCGTCCAGAAACACCTTGCCCGTATCCTGCGATACCCGTCCCAGCCAGGTGTCCCTGACCGCCCGCGGCTGCTCGTAAATTTCCTTGAGCATGAAGTGCTTGAAGCCGCCCTTTTCCGCCATGATCGGGTCCCAGGTCACGTGCTGCACCTGGCGCACGATGGGCTGGCCCTCGAAGTCGGTGAGCTCGACCCCTTCCGGGGTGATCACCGCCAGGTCGCCATCGGCCAGAAAGAACAGGTCGCGGGTGTGGTAGAGGATGGCGGGCACATCGGAGGCGACGAAGTATTCGTCCTTGCCCAGCCCGATCACCGCCGGCGGCCCGTTGCGCGCGGCCACAATCTTGTTGGGCTCATCGACCGCGATCACCGCCAGGGCGAAGACCCCGCGCAGCTCGCACACCGCCTTGCGCACCGCCTCTTCCAGGCGGGGCCGGTGCCCGTTGCCGTGCTGCAGAAAATATTTCTCCACCAGGTGGGCGATGACCTCGGTGTCGGTTTCGGTGGAGAAGCGGTGGCCTTCTTCCGCCAGTTTCTTTTTGAGAACGAGATAATTTTCGATGATGCCGTTATGGACGACCACCACTTTGCCCGAGCAGTCGCGGTGGGGATGGGCGTTTTCCTCGGTGGGACGGCCGTGCGTGGCCCAGCGGGTGTGGCCGATGCCGTAAGTGCCGTCGAGCGGCTTCAGCCGGATGGACTCTTCCAAGTTGCGCAGCTTGCCCTCGGCGCGCCGGATCTGCAGCCCTTCGCCGTTGCCCGCCACCGCAATTCCCGCCGAATCGTAGCCCCGATACTCCAGCCGCTTCAGGCCATCCAGAATCAGCGGCACGACACGCTTACTGCCGACATATCCAACGATTCCACACATACAGGTTAAGAGCCCTTCCCCACGATCAGCACCGAACCACGTTCGGAGCCGAGATGCCGCGCGTGGCATTGCGCGTGTCCACCACCAGCTGCGATTCCCGAACAATCCGGGCGTAGTCGTAATCGGAGTGATCAGTCACGATCAGCACGCAATCGTACTGGCCAAGGTTGTCCAACTCCGCGCGTTTCATTTGCAGGTCATAGCGCCGTCCCTTGCCGACAAAGGGGAAGTAAGGGTCGTGGTAGGCGACGGTCGCACCCTGTTTCTGCAACAACTCGATAATAGTTAGCGAAGGCGATTCCCGCAGGTCGTCGATGTCCTTCTTGTAGGCCACGCCCAGCACCAGGACCCTGGCTCCGTTCAAGGCCTTCTTCTGTTGATTCAGGGCCTCAGTAACGGAAGCAAGCACGTAATAGGGCATGCCAGTGTTGACTTCGCCCGCCAGCTCAATAAATTTGGTCTGAAAATCAAACTCTTTCGCCTTCCA
>DATGIY010000548.1:0-2119 GCA_035295475.1 Terriglobales bacterium | reverse complement strand
CGAAGAACCTATGCACTTTCGGATAGTGGCTGAGTGTTTCTGGCCCCGTACTGTTTACCTTCGCAGCAAGAACCGGAACTGACCCGCTACTCACCTCCCGCACTTATTGACAACGGCGCCCGTTGACGTTATTCTTTTGTGGCGAACAAAAAGCGAATACCTGCTTTATGGCCTCCCTTCCCCTGCTCACCGCCGACGCCCCCAAGCCCCTGATTGGCATCGCCCGCCTCGCTGCCGAGGGCGAATTCCTGCAGCCCGGCCACGACGTGGAATTTTTTACGCTTCCCGTCCGCTCCCTGCTCAACCGCTGCGACGTTCCTCGCATGCCTTTCTCCTGGACCATCAACCCTTATCGCGGCTGCGAGTTCGCCTGCAAGTACTGTTACGCGCGCTACACCCATGAATTCATGGAGCTGCGCGATGGCGTGGATTTCGAACGCAAGATCTACGTTAAGCAGCACGCCGCCTGGATGCTGCGCCGCGATCTGAAAAAGGTAAAAACCGGCGAGCAGATCGCCATCGGCACCGCGACCGATCCCTACCAGCCGGCCGAGCGCCGCTACGGGGTAACCCGCACCATCCTGGAGGAACTGGCCCGGCACCATGGACTTGATCTGGGCATCGTTACCAAGTCCAACTTGGTGCTCCGCGATTTGGACGTATTGCGCGAGATCGCCCGCCACAATCTGCTGTTTGTCAATCTCACCATTACTACCCTGAACCCGGACCTGGCGCGAATCCTGGAACCGCGGGCGCCTCGTCCCGATCTCCGCCTGGAAGCCATGCGCAAACTCAACGAAGCGGGGGTGGATGCGGGTGTTATCTGTGCTCCGGTGCTGCCCGGCATCACGGACGCGACTCGCGACCTGGAGGATTTGGTGCGCGTCACCGCCCAGGCCGGCGGCAAGTATATTTTTGCCAATCCACTGTTCCTGAAGCCTTGCTCCGCCGCCATCTTTCTACCCTTTGTGGAAAAGGAATTTCCCCAACTGGTCGAGAGCTATCGCCAGCGTTATGGAGAGCGCGCCTTCGTGGCCGCCTCCTATCGCAAACGGATATCGCAGCTGTTCGCCAAATTGCGCGCCAAGTACGCTATCCCCGGCGACTTTGGCCGCCGTAGCCGGCAAACCCATCCCGCGCTTCCCGCAGATCAGCTGTCGCTTTTCTGAATCTGCCGGCGATGCGGCCCGTGCTGACGCCGGTCCGCAAGTTTGCCGTTGGTCTGTCAACACTCTGCGGCTTATAGCATCCAACCAATCAGGACTGGAGGATTTCATGGCCGCTACATCTCTTATCCAGAGCTTGCGCGACAGCTTCGCCAATCACGCCGGCGTCAAGACGCTCTACGGCGATCCCATTGAGGCGCAGGGAAAAACCGTGGTTCCCGTGGCCCGCATCTCTTACGGTTTCGGCGCCGGCGCGGGCAGCAGAGGTGGCGACGAATCCAACGGCGGAGGAGGTGGTGGTGGTCTGAGTTGCATTCCCACCGGATTTATCGAGATCACTCCCCAGGCGTCGCGTTTTGTGGCCATCACGCCCAATCGCAAACTGGCAGGTGCTGCTGCTTTGGGAATGATGGTTGGTCTGTTCCTGGGCAGACGCCGGCGCAAGCACTGAACTGGAAATAGCTTTGCCCGGTCTTAGCCCTTGCCGCACATCAGGCTGCGCGCCGGGCTAGTGTCCTCCTGCTGCTGTTATTGAATGTTAAACTCGATCTTTGCCACTGACCCGCCGGCAATTCCTCGCAACTTCCACCCTCGGCGTCGCTGCTCTGACCGCCACGGGAGCGGGTGCGCTTTACCACGACACGACCAATCTGCACATCACCCGGCTGGAAGTTCGGCTGCAGCGCCTGCCTCCTCAGTTGGACGGGCTGCGCATCGCCCAAATGAGCGATTTTCACTACGACCGTTACGTGGATGTCCGCGTCATCAACTCCGCCGTGCGCGCGGCCAACCGGTTGCAGCCTGATGTTGTTGTCCTGACCGGCGATTTTGTAACCCAGGGACCCTTCTCCGGCCAGTACGATCCGCGTGCCGCCCACGACGCTGAACCCTGCTCCCAGATTCTCTCCGGATTGCGCTCCCGCTTGGGCGTCTTCGCCGTACTGGGCAACCAC
>DATGIY010000547.1:0-4369 GCA_035295475.1 Terriglobales bacterium | reverse complement strand
CCGGTTTCGACCTTCGCCATCCCCGCATGCGCAAGTATTTCGAGCTTTGCCTGGCGGTGCAGGATTTGCCGCGCCACCTCGGCCAGCACTCCGGCGGCATGGTGATCTGCCAGGGCCAGCTCGATTCCGTGGTCCCGCTGGAGCCCGCTTCCATGCCCGGGCGCGTGGTGGTGCAGTGGGACAAGGAAGACTGCGCCGACATGGGCATCATCAAGGTGGACCTGCTGGGCCTGGGCATGATGGCGGTGCTGGAAGACTGCCTGCACCTCATCCCCGAGCACTACGGCGAAGAAGTTGACCTCGCCCACCTTCCGCCCGACGATCCTGAAGTTTATTCTGCGCTGCAGAAAGCCGACACCATCGGCATGTTCCAGATCGAAAGCCGGGCGCAGATGTCCTGCCTGCCGCGGCTTCGCCCCGCGCATTTTTATGACATCGTGGTGCAAGTGGCCATCATCCGGCCCGGGCCCATCGTGGGCGAAATGGTCAATCCCTACATCAAGCGCCGCCAGGGACGCGAGGCAGTGCACTACCCGCATCCATCGCTCGAGCCCGTGCTGGCACGTACACTGGGGGTGCCGCTTTTCCAGGAACAACTGCTGCGCATGGCCATGATCGCGGCCGGGTTCACCGGCGGCGAAGCCGAAGAACTGCGGCGGGCTTTCGGCTTCAAGCGTTCAGAAGCGCGCATGCGCGATATCGAGGTGAAGTTGCGCGCCGGCATGCAGCGCAACGGCATCACCCCAGAAGCGCAGGAAGAGATTATCCATTCCATCACTTCCTTCGCGCTCTACGGCTTTCCCGAATCGCACGCCGCCAGCTTCGCGCTTCTGGCTTACGCCAGCGCGTTTTTAAAAACGCATTACTTAGCCGCGTTCACCGCTGCCCTGCTCAATAATCAACCCATGGGCTTTTATGCCCCGGCCACCATCGTGAAAGATGCGCAGCGCCACGGGCTGAAGGTCAGGCCCATAGACGTGATGAGATCCGATTGGCTGTGCACGCTGGAACAGTTGCGAGGCAAGGACGAGTCGAGGGCCTGCCCTGAGCTTGTCGAAGGGGACCTTGCGCTTGATCTTTCGCCGCAAACTGACGCGGATTCACACGGATCCGACGCAATTCGCGAATCGTCAATCGTCCATCGTCAATTGTCTCGAAACTTGAAACCTGAAACTCGAAACTCGGTCCGCCTCGGCCTGCGCTACGTCAAGGGCCTGCGTGAAGAAGCGGCTCTCGCCATGGTGCGCGAACGCGCTTACCATCCTTTCGCTTCTATTGACGACCTGGCGCGGCGCGTGCCTGAACTGCGAAAAAATGAGCTGGTCACGCTGGCGCAAATTGGAGCTCTGAATTCAGTGGCCAGTGGTCAGTGGCCAGTGGCCAGAAAACCAGTTGTCAGTGGCCACTTACACCGCCGCGACGCCCTTTGGCAGGTGGAGCGCGCTTCCCGTGCTGCCGGACCGTTGTTGGACAGGATTATCGAACCTGATTCCGCCTCGCCTCTGGCGCACATGAGTAACGAGGAGCGCCTGGTCGCCGATTTCCGCGGCACGGGTTTGACGGTTGGCCGTCATCCCATGGCTTTTAGCCGGGCGCAACTGCAGGCACGCGGTGTCTTACGCGCCTGTGATCTGCAGCGAGTCAGAAACGGACGGCGGGTGCGCATTGCCGGCAACGTAATTGCCCGTCAGCGCCCCGGCACCGCTCATGGCTTTGTTTTCCTCAGCCTGGAAGACGAGACCGGTATCGCTAACGCCATCGTTACTCCCGACCTGTTCGAGCGCCATCGCCTGCTCCTCATTCGCGAGCCATTTCTGCTGATTGAAGGAGTATTACAGAACCTTGACAACGTACTTTCCGTCAAAGCCGATCGTCTCCTGCCCTTTCAGGTCACCCAGGCCGGCCCCGCTTCCCACGATTTCCACTGACCGCCTGCCGCCATCTCAGGCAGCGCCGGAAAAGTAATCGCCTGCAGCAATTTTTTTCCCTCCGCTTCTATGTTCCCGGCGGGAATTCCGGTTATAGTAGTGACATAACATTCGGCCAGACAGTTTTTTGGTTGCACCGCAGCAACTCTGGAAGCTGTGGCCATAAATTTTTGAATTAGGAGTTTGTACCCATGGCCAAAGCAAGAACCCCCCGCAACAACACCTCCGTCACTCCCATCAACCGCAGGCCTCCCGAGACCAAGGAAATGCGCAAAGCCTCGAATCTCAACGGAGAGCTGGAACAGGAAATTCGTTTTCGCGCTTACGAACTGTTTCAGGAGCGCGGCGGCCAGCATGGGCACGATTACGAGGACTGGATGCGAGCGGAAGCAGAAGTACGGGCGCGCTATGCCAACCGTACAGCCTAAGCTGGCATCGCACGCAGGATGAGCCTGTGCGGGAAAGAAAGGCGCGCGCAGGGCCTGGAGCATGGAACGCGAAGTACTGCTGATTGACGACAATCCTTCGCAGCTGACCATTCGCGAGTTGGTTCTCCGCGAGGCTGGCTTTCCTGTCTCTATCGCCACCACGGTGGAAGGAGCCTTGGCCCTGTTGCGCTCGCCGGCCCTGGCCGGCCGTCTCGGCGTTATTGTCACCGACCACGTTATGCCCGGAGCCAGCGGCGCTGATTTCGTGCGCGAGTTGCGCCGCGTCAACACGCAGGTGCCCGTGATCGTGGTTACCGGCATGATAGAAGCCGAACAGGAATACGAGGGCCTGAACGTCGCCTTTTTGCAAAAGCCCTGTCCTCCGCCGGAACTGATCCAGGCGGTCCGAGACGCCTTGCGCCGTTCCCCCCCGCCTGTCTCCTAGTTTCGCTCCCCGTCGCCCATCGGTAACCTCCCCAGCCTGGCTGGGTCCTGAGAACCCGGGCATTGACTCTTTCTGACACAGTTGCCTGTCGTCTCCGTTTTTGAAAGAATAAACACCCGGATCATTCCTCCATGCCGCAACTGGGAAGTTTCGCCCTCCTCTTCGGGCTCGCGCTCAGCGTCTATGCCCTGTTTGCCGGCAGTCTGGCGCTGCTCCGGCCCGATGGCGGCGGAGAGCGCTTAGGCGAGACCGCGCGCCGCGCCGGTATCGCCACCTTCTTCGCGGCCGCTCTCGCGGCGTTATGCCTGGTAACGGCCGCCTTTCAGAATGATTTCAGCGTCGCCTACATTTTTCATCACAGCAATCGCGACCTGCCCATCCCCTACAAGTTCGCCGCCCTCTGGTCGGGACAGGAGGGCTCACTGCTCTTCTGGTCGCTGCTGCTGGCCACGTACGGACTGGTGCTGCGGCTGCGTCACAATATCGACCGCCGCCTCTTCGCTTATGCCTCGGTCGTCATCGCCGCGGTGCAGGTTTTCTTTTTCCTACTGGTAAATTTCGCCGCCAATCCTTTTGCCATGGTGCAGGGTGCGCTGCCTCCCGACGGCAACGGGCTGAATCCCCTCCTGCAATATCCGGAAATGGTGATCCACCCGCCCATGCTCTACCTGGGCTATGTAGGTTTCACCGTTCCTTTCGCCTTCGCTCTCGGAGCCCTGATGATGCGCTACCCGGGAGAAAAATGGATTCACATCACCCGCCGCTGGACCATGGTGACCTGGGGATTTCTCACCTGCGGCATTTTTCTCGGCGCGCACTGGGCCTACTCGGTTCTGGGCTGGGGCGGCTATTGGGCCTGGGATCCGGTGGAGAACGCTTCCCTCATGCCTTGGCTGACCGGCACGGCCTTTCTGCATTCGGTGATGATGCAGGAAAAACGTGGCATGTTGAAGGTATGGAATATGTGGCTGATCTTTGCCACGTTCCTGCTCTGCATTTTTGGCACGTTCCTCACCCGCAGCGGGATTGTCAGCTCGGTGCACGCTTTCGCGCAATCATCCATCGGCAACTGGTTCGTCGCCTTCCTGGCGCTGACCTTCGCCGTTTGTGTGGCCGCGTTCGTCAAGAACCGCTCTCACCTGCAGAGTGAAAATCGCCTTGAGTCGCTGGTTTCCCGCGAGTCCAGTTTCCTGTTCAACAATCTGATCCTGCTCGTGGCCTGCTTCACCGTGCTCTGGGGCACGCTCTTTCCCATCCTGTCGGAATGGGTGCAGGGCCACAAGGTGACGGTCGGACCGCCCTTTTTCAACCGTGTCAACATTCCCGTAGCCTTGCTGCTGCTGCTGCTCACCGCGCTGGGTCCGCTACTCGCGTGGCGCAAGACCTCCTTTGAGAGCTTGAAGCGCAACTTCTCGGTGCCGGCTCTGGCGGCGGCCGTCGTGGCTGTAATCCTGATCGCCTTCGGCATGCGCCCCTGGAAAGAGCAGTCGGCGCTCTACTCCCTGATGACCATCTGCCTCGCCGTGCTGGTAGCGGTCACTGTCTTCTCCGAATTTGTGCGTGGGGGC
>DATGIY010000546.1:0-6975 GCA_035295475.1 Terriglobales bacterium | reverse complement strand
CGGGGCAATATCCACGCCAATGAGCGCTTCGGCGACATGAAAGCCCTGGCCGATTACGTCCACAGCAAGGGCTTGGAGATCGGAATCTACTCCTCTCCGGGGCCTAAGACCTGCGCCGGTTATGAAGGCAGCTACCAGCACGAAGAGCGGGACGCAAAGCAGTACGCGGCCTGGGGCTTCGATTACCTCAAGTACGACTGGTGCAGCGCCTCGAAGGTTTACAAGCCCAGCCAAATGCCCGAGGTTTATAAGAAGATGCACGATGCGCTGCAAGCGGCCGGCAGGCCGATGGTCTTCAGCCTCTGCCAGTACGGCTTGGATCGGGTATGGCGATGGGGAGCCTCAGTGGGGGGCAATTTGTGGCGCACGACCGGAGACATTAGCGACCACTACGACCGCATGTCGGTGATCGGCTTCGATCAGAATGGGCTGGAGCGTTTTGCCGGCCCCGGACACTGGAACGATCCCGACATGCTGGAAATCGGCAACGGCGGCATGAAATATGACGAGTACGTCACCCACATGTCGCTGTGGTCTCTCTTGGCTGCGCCGCTGCTGGCGGGCAACGATTTGTCGAAGATGTCCCCCGAAGATCTGGCGATCCTGACTAACAAGGAAGTGATTGCGGTGGATCAAGACGCAAAGGGTGTGCAGGGCCATCGCATCGCCCAGGAGGGCCCGCTGGAAGTGTGGGCCAAACCGCTGGCAGATGGCAGCTTTGCCGTGGGCCTGTTCAATCGCGGGGAGTCGGCGAATCCCGTGACCCTGGAACTGAAGGACATCGGCATCAGCGGCGCGGCGCACATCCGCGATCTGTGGGCCCACCGCGATCTTGGCTCGTTCACCGGCAGCTATACCGCAACCGTGCCCCGCCATGGCGCTGTCATGCTGAAGGTGAAATAAGGCCAAGCATGTGGCAGATCAAGGAGCGCGACAAACAGTGTGGGCGTCAGGCCGGGCCTGCTTCGACGGCTGGGCATTCTAAACAGATTTCCTACGGCATGCGGCAATAGGACTCTCTCCCCCACGTGCTTTCGTGAAAGCCCTTAAAACCGGCCTCTCCTGGTTGGCAAACCAGAGTAGCGGGCGAACACCTTAGAACATCTCTCTGCCCCAAGCCCCTTCCCGCACGGCGAAATTTCAGACATTCCGCTGATTGGAAGGCCGTCCTCGCCCTGTTATTGTCTCGCCACCTGCTGATGATGATCGAACCGAACACTCGAACGCTACTGGCCGGGGCCGCACGCGCCGCTTCCTAAATTCCACTACAGAGAGGTCGATTTGAAAACCGCATTTCTAATTGCAGCATGGCTGCTTCTTGCCATCTCTCCCAGCCTGGCATCGGTGGCCGTTTCCGCTAAGGCGGCCGGATCCAATTCTCCCATCACGATTTCCGCCACGGCATACTCGAACCATGCCATTACCGGCTGGACCATCTACGTGGATTCAAACCTCGTGTTCCGCAAAAATACTTCTGCCTCGAGTATCGGCCTGCCGATCGGCATAAGCCACGGCAGCCATAGTGTCGTAGTTAAGGCCTGGGATAGCACCGGGGCAAACGGCGGCACCTCCTTGAACGTCAATGTCGGAGGCGTGGCCCCTAGCAGTTCCACCGCTAGTATCAGCAACGGCGGCCTGATTCCCAAGCCACCGTCTAATGCCAAGCTTTTCAACGGCATTGACCAGATGTCGGGATGGATTGCATGCTCCGCGTGTGCGAATTCGGGTACCGCTTCCTCCTACTGGTTCAAGCAGTGGGTGCGTAATCCTTCGCTCGACGGCGCCAGCATGCAAACCTATATCAAGGGCAGTTATGACTCCTGGGCAGACGATTTGTTTGTCAAAAAATTCGGCGACCAGACCTGGGCCCGCAATATAGAGTTTTCCATGAACTTTCTGTGGAACGCTCCTAAAACCAAACAGTCCAACGGACGCTACGTGGTCCAGGCCATCGAGTTCGACGCCCGCATGCTGATTGGCGAATTCAAGTACCTCTTCGGTACCCAGTGCAACTACGCTTACGGCACCTGGGACATCTGGAGCAACACCGGATACAAGTGGGAGCACACCGCTCTTCCCTGCCAGAAATGGGCGCCCAACAGCTGGCACAAGGTGACCTGGTACTTCACCATCGACGACAACCACAAATCTCTGCACTACGTGGCGGTGCGCGTGGACGGCGTGGACTACAAGGTGGATAAGTGGATGGCGGCTGGTTCGGTCCCGTACAACAAGGAGTTCCTTGTGCAGTTCGAGCAGGATACGGACCAGAATGGCGATCCCTGGTACTTATGGGCTGACAACATCCAGGTGGCCCTCTGGTAGCTTTTTCCTCGAGGATCCTGCGAGCTGGCGGCCTAGGCCGCCAGCTTTTCCGTTTTGGCCCTGCCTGACAGGTCAGCGTGACAGTACGGACACTGCGCCGCATCTGCTTTTAAGATCCCGGCGCACAGGGAGCACCGCCGGTGTCCCGCCGGAATCAGGTCAGCCGCCGAAGGCAGCATGCTGACAATGAAGAATCCAATCAGCGGCGTGAATGCCAGGGAAAACAGATACCAGAGCCCCCCGCTGTGTCCTCGGTTCTCCGCGAACTCGGCTACCAGCCCGCTTAGGAATATCCACACAATCGCAAGGGCAATGGCAATGAGGAGCGAGGTCATGGCGCACCCCCGGAGCGAACTACTCAAGCCGTCAGATGATCCTTATTTCATGATGCTTCCCCATTGCGCTTTGCGCCAATGATTGGGATCACTTGGCGATGTGATCTGGCAAAAACGGAGTGAAAAGATGAGCCAACTGACGCTGACGACGGAAGGTGAAACGCACGTCATCGTAAGCAGGAGGTTCGCGGCGCCTTCCGAAGCCGTATATCGCGCGCATACCGATCCGAAACTGATCGTGCGGCTGGAAGGAAGCTCTAGTGCTCGCGGCAGCGCGCCAATGGGTCCACGCTAGCCGTCAGGCCCCTCTCGACGTCTTACATTCTCGCCTGCTGAATGGAAGCAGCTATTCCACTTTGGAAGCGAAGTTCCAGGTGCCAGCTGCCACATCCAGGACGACAATGCGATCGTTTGGCATCAGGGAAATCCGCCGTTCTCCGATTACAGCCGTGGCATAAAAGGGATGAGAAGCGGGATCATACGCCTGCTGCGATTCCAAAACAGACACCCGGCCAGGAATGAAGTGGCGGCGCGCGGGCCTGACGCGCAGGTCGGCACGAGCCGGAGCGGGCCTTACCGCGGAAGGCGTCGGCGAAGCGGAGGTGAGCTGGTAAACCTTTTGGGTCAATTCCTGTCCTAAGCTCACCAGCGCCGGCATATGGTTATGCAAAACCAAACCAACCCAGCAGAGAGCCGCAATAAGCAACAAGATGAGCAGAGGCATCCGCAGATTGGGCAAGCGCCGTACCTGATAAGCGTTCTGGGTTATGCCCCGCAGCATCTCCAAGTCCGAGCTCAGCGTGGTAGGCGACTTTACAGGTTCGGCAGACAAGCTAATTTTGAATTGATCAGTTTCGGATGTGTTCAAAATCGACGTCATGGCATGTAGGTGTTTCTGCATAGAAAAACAGCAATTGTCATGCCAGGCTTCGGAATCGGCAAGATGCTGAGTCCAAGAGAGTTGTAGGTTGGGGGTTGGTACCCAGGCTGGCAACGTGCAAAACTCTGCAGTACTGAGGCTCACACCGGCAGGAAGCCAGGTGTTCGAGATCCCGCCGCGGCCCATCTGACAGTAACCACGATATGTTACCAGTGTGTGATGCGCCTGCCCAGGTTCAGATACTCCGCCGAATGCTGCCGCGGAGCACAGTTACCGAGGCGCTGGGCAGAGTGAAATCTGTCTGTGATCCGGCAGCTACAGTGGAAATCACGGCGGGGCCATCGGGGTCAGGATGGCTGTTCGGACCATCGGCATGCCACACATACTCCGTCCTGCCGAAAGTCGCAACTCTAACCGGTCCGGCAAAAGTAGCCGCGCTTCCGTTTTGATCGTAGAACACGGGTCTTACGCTGTAGGCGTTAGATTGGTCGCGGTTCACCAGCAGCAGCGACCAGTCACCGTCCGGGCGCTGGACCGGATACGCCGTGACTAGAACATGCCCCGCCGCATCTTTCAGCTCGCACGTGGCGGGAAAAATCTTGTGCACCCCGGCTCCGTGCTTTACCCACTCCAGGTTGATAAGCCGCCCAGCATAGTACTGCGCGGTGTGCGCGCGAATTTTGAGGTCTTCGTCGGCGACGAAGTTTCCGTAAGTGGTCCAGCCGCGGCAGCCAGCCCGCAAGGGTTCGGGCTGGATGGGCGAGTGATAGTAAGCAGCTCCTCCGGAGGTCAAAAACGCGCCTACACTGTCCGCCAGCCACAGCGCGGAGAAAATCTCGGTGAAGGGTAGCGTCAGCTGCCAGGAGACATTGCTCTCCGTGACCATCAATGGGACGTTGTCCGGCAGACCATCTTGCCGCCACACCTGCAGGATATGGCTGATGAGCTGCCGTTCGCGGTAGAGATCCGACCAGGTCACCGCGCAAGGAGGAAAGGGGTAGTGCTCGAACGACATGAAGGCCAGTTCGTCTAATCGGCCGCGTGCCTTGACATAATCAACAAAGCGCCCCAGCCACGATGTCCTCCCTTGCGCGTCGGGCCACACCTTGATGTCGTCGTTCACCCCCTGAAACACTGGTCCGCCCAGCTTCAGGTCCGGATACACGCCGTGGATGGCTGTGGACCACTGCAGGTAAAGCGCTCCATAATCCTCGGGCAGCATGTACTGGCCATCCGGCTCCTCGCCCATCTCCACGTAGGAAATGCTGTAACCTCGGCGTTTGAGGTAGGCGATCTGCGCGGCCGCATCGTCGGGCGTGCCGTAAAGCATGGCCACGGGCACCATGGCCGGCAGATGATTGGTGATTCCGCTGGTGAAAAAGAGATCAAACCCGGTCTGATCGCCGGCATGGACATCGAGATCGGAGGCCGAGTGCCAGGGATCGATGGAGGAGCAGTAGGTCGCGGTCTGACCCTGATCGGGCCGATGCTCTACCAGATCGACGAATTCATCGTCGCCATTGAAGTTGCCGGCATAAAGCTCCCTGATAGCGTAACCGGCGCAATCGCGCCGGTCGCGAGCGCCAGGCGCAGCACAGTCGCCGCCCGACTCCGTCATCCAGATGCGCAGAAACCGCGTCGCCAATGGTGAGGGCGCCAGCTTCAGGGTGATATGGCCGCCGCGCCCATCGTGGATGACGCCTTGAGGAAAAGTTTGCCACTGGCCCGCGGTGGGCTCGTCCATGGCATGCTCCCCGGTCCAATACTGCACTTCATAGCGAACCGCATAGGGTTCGCCCCAGTCAATGCGCATGACGCTGATCTGTTCCACTGCGCCCAAATCGAGCACCACCCATTGCGGGTGCAGGGCGTCATCTTCTCCTGTGAACTCGCGGGTCAGGTAGGGATTGCTCTTCCAGAACGAGGCGGGATTGCCGTCGGTGAGCCGTGAGTAACCGTGCTCCGTGCCACCGTTGCGCGTGTTGCCACGCCGCGGCAGTGGGTAGCCATAGGAATGCCGCAAGAACTCTGTGGGTTCGGCATCGCCGGTGAAATAGCCGCTCTGAGAGCGCGGATCGCTCCAGTTCCCCTTGTGGTTCCAGTGCCACGCCGCAATCTGCAATTCCGTGTTTTGCCGGTAGGTAATCGGTCCCCATCCCGCCGACAGGCACTCCTGGATGACGGATTTGGTGTAAACCTTGTCCACCATTCCATAGGGCAGGATGTCCATGGAACTGCCCAATGCCTGATCGGGATCAAAAGAATGAGCGGCGCGGGCGATGTCCACGTGGATTTGCCACGTACGGCGTCTGTCAGGCGCCGCTCCAGGCGACTCGGCTGCCGGCATTGGAAGCCGATGCAACACCAGTGCTGCCACGCCCGTTCTGCGAAGAAACTCTCGCCGCGAAATCATCAGCCAATCCTCGCTGCTCAAAGCACCCGCTCAAGTTGATTTTCGCGGCTTGCCTCTGCGTCCAGCGCTCGTGTTGGGCCGGTTCTTCGCTCGCGCGTTCTTGTCCAGGCGGATCTTCCAGGCCGTCCGTAACGCTCCGGCCAGCAGCTCTTCGTTCGCCAGCGCGAGTCGTACGTGTGTGGCGCCACTTTCGCCCCAGCCGCCCGCGACCGGAATAAACACGCCGGGCAACTCCTTGACGAAGTCGGCCTGGATGTCGGGAGTGAGCAGCAGGTTACCGTATCCTTTGGCTTGCGCGGCGAGGGTAGCAAAGATCCGCCCACCGACACGGAAATCCGGTGAGCCCATGTGCGATCCTTCTTCGACACCCGGAAGGGAAAGAGCGATCCGACGGAAGTCTGCGACATTCATGGAGCGTAGACTCCTCCCGAGATTCTGCCCATCCATGTCAGCAGGAAGCGATTAGCCGGCGTTTCGTCCTGGGTGGCGGGAGTTGGCGTTCGCCGCGCGCACGGCGATATGTCGCCGGCTGCTCCGTCTCCGAGTCGTGCCGAAATAAAGCGCTGCATGGTATTGGGGTGGACGTCGGCGGTGCGGAACTGCTCGCCGTGATTGGCGCTCAGCACGTCGCAAATGAAGGCTTTACGGTATTCGCGGCCCACCTCGGAGTAGGGGAGGTCATGACCATGCATCTCCTGAACCGAGCTTGCAACTGCTCTTGCATGCGTTCCTGCCCGAAGGAACGCGCCAGGCTCAAGACACAATCCCGCTGCAAAATTGAAAGGGCTGCGACATTGGTTACGCTCTAGCCACCGACTCCTGCGAGGAAGCCAGCAGCGTGGATACGTGCACCATCGCAGCCCCTGATGCGATCACCGCTTTCGCGGCTCCAGGCCCCAACTGCTCCTCGCAGAGCCGTCGGTTTTTTGCGGTCTGGTTCTCCCACAGGTTACCCCGCCGGAGAGATCGCCCAGCCTACTTCGGATTGGCCAATGTAATTTAACCAATCCTTTCAGCCGTCG
>DATGIY010000545.1:0-2583 GCA_035295475.1 Terriglobales bacterium | reverse complement strand
CGGATGCAGCATGGAGCGGGAAAAATTTTCGGGTTCGAGAGCCTCCGCCCGATTTGCCAGGCGCATCCGCGCATCGCGAAATGCACTTAGAATCTCAGCCAACGGGCGGGCATTGTGGTTCGCTTCGTCGGTTTTGCGGTTGGTCAAGTCCGCGACGGTCAACGTCTCACCGCCTCGCAAAAAATCTTCGACGCGCGCCAGCCACAGCGGTTCCAGATCATGCAAATGTCCGGCGTGCTCCTGAGCGGACCACTTGTCGCCCGGCCGGTGCACGAGAAGCTCCCGCGCAGAATGTCCCATCATCTCTTCCAGGCGTGCCGGCGTACCACGCAGGCGCACGCAGAGATTGGGGTATTGCGTTACGGGGAAAGAGAATTCGAACTTGCGTTCAAACCAGTTCGGGACTTGGCTGATTGATTGGGGCGACGCGTTTGCCTTCATGTGCCCATGGATCATCTTGCTCTCAGTTTCGCTTCAACTTTTCTTGCTATGGAAGAAGCCGTCCAACTCTCTCCTCGTCCGGTCGGGACGGAATTCAACTGATTGAAATCAAAGAGAATATTGGCGTCATTAGGGCCATGTCCGGCGGATATCTAGGCTGGTGGCAGCCCACAACGTAGGCTTTCCCCATTCCGGCCTTAACCGCCGCAAGCCGGCGGGTCCCCTCGCTAGGAACTCAAGGAGAAACCATGGCCAGCGCAGGTACAGCCCCCGCACAAGCAACAGAGCGCATCGCGCAGGAAAACCAGCAAATTGCAGTTTCGAAAATGGTTGCTGCAGCCCGCATGCGCGCAGGCGCCAAGTGGTTTTACTGGATCGCAGGGCTCTCGATGATCAACTCGCTGATGGTCATGTCGGGAACCAACCTGCACTTTGTAATTGGCCTGGGCATTACGTCGGTGGTTGACGGTCTGGCGAAACAGGTTGGCGCAGCCGGTTCCGTCCTCGACATAGTCATCAACGGCTGTGTGGCGGGGTTATTTGTCCTGTTTGGCACCTTCGCAGTGAAGGCCCAGAAATGGGCATTCCTGGCGGGCATGGCGCTTTACGCCCTCGATGGCGTGCTATGCCTGGGAGCAAAAGATTTCCTGAGCGTTGCCTTTCACGCCTATGCCCTGTTTGCGATTTATCGGGGATTTGGCGCGGCGCAGCAGGTACAGCCGTAGTTCGATGGGGCACGAGTACGCCCCCTTCCGGTTCAGTCCAGCCCGGTGAAGACTGTAGTCCACGAACACAGCCTTTCACTGGGCATTTTTACCTAGGACTTTCGTCTCCATTGACACCGCACAAGGTCACCGCTAAACTCGTGACCGCGTTGGCATTCGCGTCAAGTCCCCTCCTGGCGCGGCAAACAAACACCTTCCAAGGTTCGAAAAGCTGGGTGGCTTCGGGGTGAACCCACCTGGATCATAAAAAGTGAGGAGAAAATCTTGAAGAAGCACATCGTCGCAGCAGGAGTGCTCGCGGCGCTGCTTTTCGTTTGGCCGACCGGCCAGGCAGCGGCTCAGCTTTGCAGTCAGGGGTGTGTAACCACGAGCGGTTATGACAACAACCGGGACAATGTAAATTCGAACGAATCCATCCTGGCCGCGACGACGATCAGTAATAGCAGCATGACGGCCGCTGCTCGTTCCGACCTGCTGGGTGTGGTCTATGCTCAGCCACTCTACATTTCTCAGGTGATGATCAACGGACTTGCGAAGAATGTGCTGTACGTGGCGACGGAAGAAAACTACGTATACGCGCTTGATGAGAGCAATTTCACCGGCACGCCGCTTTGGACCGCGAACCTGAACAACACCTTAGTTGGCGAATCGGCGGTTCCCGATAGCCAGCTTCCCGCTGCGTGTTCGAACATTACCCCGGAAGTCGGAATCACGGGCACACCAGTTATTGATCTCAATCCCAGCCCCAATCCAATCCTGTACGTGGTTTCCAAGGAAACGTACACCGACAGCCAAAACAATACGCACCCTTCCCAGCGTTTGAATGCCTTGGACGTGACCACCGGGCTTCCAGTGTATCCGGCGGTGGATATTGCAACCGCATTTCAAAATCTGGGCGCCGTGACTTTCCCAGCAGCGGCGGAGAACCAGAGAGCGGCGCTCGCGCTCAGCTACGATTCCAACAATAACCCGTTGGTGTGGGTGGCGTGGGGGTCGCACTGCGACAAGGGCAACTATTCCGGATTGATCGCTTTGTTCACGGTACAAAATGCGCAGTTGACCCTGCTGGCCACCTACGATAACGGCGCCAAACCGGCTATTCCGGACAACGGCGGAATTTGGATGGCAGGAGCGGCGCCGGCAATTGATGATATCGGGACTGGCGCGACCAACAATGCCTTCTTCGGCACAGCCAATGGACGCCTAAACGTCAAAGCCGGCCTCTTCGGCGAGAGCCTGTTGAGCCTGAATTATGTCTCGGGAACATCATTCACGAGGCAGGGTTTTTACACCCCCGATTCGTGGAGCATTCTCAATGCCGGCGCGCACAATTGTCCGGCACAAAATGTTGTGGCTCTGCCTCCTCCTGAGACCGGAACGGCTTGCCTTTCCAGCGACATGGATTTCGGCTCGGGCG
>DATGIY010000544.1:0-3416 GCA_035295475.1 Terriglobales bacterium | reverse complement strand
GCCTGGGGCGGGAGCTGATCGCCGGCGGCACACGTTACCACGCCCATTTCGTACCTAGTGATGATGTGGTCGCAGATCTTTACGTGGAAGCTTGCCGGCAGCTGAATGCCGCTGGCGTGACGCAGTACGAAATCTCCAATTTCGCCCGCGCCGGAACCCTTTCCCGGCATAACCTGAAGTACTGGACCCGCCAGCCCTACCTCGGTTTTGGCGTGGACGCACACTCCATGCTGGAAGCATCCTCGGACGCCTATACGCTCTTGCGCGCTGATGCTCTACGATCACGACGTGTGCCTGAGGACTCTGGCTCGCGCCCCTGCGCTGTCTCCCAGGCCAATGTGGAAGCGTTGCGTTTTTCTACGTCTGATTCCCTGGAGGAATTCTTAGCTGGTGCGCCGCTGAAACCAATTTCTGTTTCCTGGCCGGAAGCGCGCGAAGAAGCGTTTTTCCTGGGCCTGCGCCTGAGTCGCGGCGTGGACCTGCGCGCCATCGCGTTGCGGTTTGGCTTGTCCGCGGAAGTGGAGGATATCATCGCGCAGCTGGTCGCCGAGGGCTTGCTGCAGCGCGAAGGTGCTGTCGTTCACTTAAGCGAGCGTGGACGGTTGCTGTCGAACGAGGTGTTTCAGCGATTTCTGGCATGTACGCCCTTGTAGAACCACAGGGCAGCGCCAGGGAGGCTTCATTTGCGGCCCGTCACTGCTTTCATTAGACTTTGGGTTCAGCGCCAGCATGCGCTTAACCGGCTGAGTGCTGACGACTGACTACTTATATGAAAAGCCCGGCTCAGCCTGCCGTGATTGACTTGCGCAGCGACACGGTCACTCGTCCTACCCAGGAGATGCGCCGCGCCATGGCCGAAGCCGAGGTGGGCGACGACGTTTACGGCGAAGATCCCACAATCAACCGCCTGGAGCAGCGGGCCGCCGAGATTTTCGGCCGCGAAGCCGCCATTTTCGTTCCCAGCGGCACCATGGGCAATCAGATCGCGATTAAGGTTCACACCAGGCCGGGACAGGAAATCATCTGCGAGGAACGGGCGCATATTTTCAATTATGAAATGGCGATGATGGCCCATTTTTCCGGTTGTGTCGCCCGTCCAATTCCCGCACCCGACGGAATTCTTACCTGGGATCGCATAGCGCGAGCTATTGCGCCCGGCATTTACTACCGCGCCCAGACCGGGCTGGTCTCGCTGGAAAACACCCACAACATGGCCGGGGGCACGGTTTACCCGCCCCAGATCTTCGACGACATCTGCGAGCGGGCGCACCAAGCCGGCTTGCCGGTCCATCTGGACGGGGCGCGCATTTTCAACGCCGCCGCCGCGCTGGGCAAGCCGGTGGCGGAAATCAACCGCGGAGCCGATTCAGTCATGTTCTGCCTCTCCAAGGGCTTGGGCGCGCCCGTCGGCTCCATGCTGGTGGGCAGCCGCGCCTTTATCGATCAGGCCCGTGCCTACCGCAAGTCGCTGGGCGGCGGCATGCGTCAGGCAGGAGTACTGGCCGCCGCCGGCTTGATCGCGCTGGAAAAAATGCCGGCGCGTCTGGCCGACGATCACGCTAATGCCAGGTTTCTGGCGGCCGGGTTGGCGCAAATCCCCGGCATTCGCCTGGACGCCAGCAAAATTGTTACTAACATTCTGGTCTTCAATGTCGCCGGCACCGGCATGAGCAGCTCCGACATCTGCAAACAATTGGCGGAACGCGGCGTGCTCGCCAGCGGCATTGATGCGGAACAAATCCGCATGGTCACCCACATGGATGTGGATCGCGACGGGTGCTCCTGCGCTTTGCAAGCCGTACAGGACGTTTGTGGCCGCGGCCGCCGCGCCGGCGCCGCCGACTGATGCTGAAATCCGTTTCGGAGGATGGCATGGGACTCCTGGCGCACTACGATGGGGCGCATCGTCACCCCGTGAACCGGGCTTTGCACGCGATCGCAATTCCCGTGGGCTTCTCCTCCCTGGTCGTAATCTGGTTTCACTGGATCATCGGACTGCTCCTGATCCCCTCTGCGCTCACGCTGGCCTGGCTGGGCCACCTCATCGAGGGTAACCAACCTGCGTTCCTCGGCAACCCCGTGCATGTCCTAGTAGCGCCTGTATGGCTGGCGCGACGCGCTCTGGGGCGCGGGCCCGGCGCATCTAAATCGGTAGGAAGGGTGGAAACGTGAAAATCGAGATCAAGCGCTGTTTTCTTTGAGCCGATATCCGCCAATGGGCCGGGAGCCTAAAAAGCGAGCTAGAACGTCAGCCGGGTGTGGAAAAGGTCAAGCTGCGCCTGGGCGGCGGCGGTGTGTTGGACGTTTTTGCCGATGGACGGCTGGTATTTTCCAAAAAACAGGCTGGTCACCTGCCGAGTGCGCAGGAGATTCTCAAGGCCGCTCAAATGGGTTAAAGGGCTATCCGCGCCGCATCGTGGATGAATTTGCTGGCAAGTACACATCACTTCCCGCCTCTCTCCCCGTGTGTTCTAATGAAATGTTTTGCCCATGGTAGAGACGTAACTTTTTACGTCTCCCGTGAGTGTCCGCCCCCGGGAGGGTAGCCGTTTGGACTTTCAGCTGACCGACGAACAACAACACTTGCGCCGCAGCGTGCGCGAATTTGCCGAACGCGAAATTCTGCCCAACGTCATGAAATGGGATGAGGCGGGTGAGTTCCCCCTGGCCACCATCAAGGAATTAGGCAAACTGGGCTTGATGGGTGTAGTGTTCCCGTCCGACCTGGGCGGCGCCGGCATGGGCTACGTGGAATACGTCACCGCGATTGAAGAACTTTCGCGAGTAGACGGCTCGGTGGGCATCATCGTGGCCGCGCACACCTCCCTCTGTGCGAACCACATTTATCTGGCTGGCAATGACGAGCAAAAGCGCAAGTACCTGCCGCGGCTGGCTTCTGGCGAATTTATTGGCGCCTGGGGTCTGACCGAGCCTGGCTCCGGCTCTGACGCTGGCAGCGCCCGCATGAGCGCGGTGCGCAATAAGCATGGCTGGATTCTGAACGGCACCAAGACCTTCTGCACCAATGGCCACTACGCCGATGTCCTGGTAGTCATCGCCGTGACCGATCGTGCCGCCCATACCCACGGCCTTTCTGCCTTCATCGTGGAAAAGGGCACCAAGGGATTCCGTCCGGGCAAAAAGGAAAACAAGCTGGGACTGCGCGCCAGCGACACCGCCGAGCTCATCTTTGAAGACTGCCTGATCCCGGTGGAGAACTTGGTCGGTGCCGAAGGCAACGGCTTCATCGATGCCATGCGCGTGCTGGACGGCGGCCGCATCTCCATCGCTGCCCTTTCCCTGGGCATGGCCCAGGGCGCTTACGAAGCGGCCCTCAACTACTCCAAGCAGCGCAAACAGTTTGGCCGTGCCATCAGCGATTTCCAGGCCATTCAGTGGAAGCTGGCCGACATGGC
>DATGIY010000543.1:0-14444 GCA_035295475.1 Terriglobales bacterium | reverse complement strand
TCACTTTCAGCTTCACCCGGGACTTACTAACATCATGTTATGACCCTGGAAGCGCTGGTCGTTTCCCGTGACCCAGATACCATCCGCGTTCTGGAATCTGCTCTGGGCAAGCTGGATGTCGCGGCCGAAGTGTGCAGGAGGGCGGAAGCTGGAACTGAGATTCTGAGCGCTAAAAAGTTCGACGCCATCATCGTGGATTGCGACGATCTGCCCGGTGGCATCGAAGTGCTGAAGCAAGTGCGCAAGGAGCGGAGCAATAAGACCAGCGTCACCTTCGCTATCCTCAACGGGCTTACGGATGTGCGTACGGTGTTTCAAATGGGGGCCAGTTTCGTGCTGCAAAAACCCATCACCCCCACCAATGCTCTTCGTTCGTTTCATGCCGCATACGGGCTGATGCACCGGGAAAGGCGGCGTTATTTCCGCCTGCCGGTGGAGATTCCCGTTACCCTGAGTTGCAGTCGCTCGCAGGAGATCAAAATGACAGCCTGCAATTTGAGTGAAGGCGGCATGGCGATCCAGTCAACAGGTGTTCTGCCCAGCGATGTCTGTCGGGTGCAGTTTACCCTGCCGGGCACAGACATCACGCTTTCTCCGAAAGCGGAGCTGGCTTGGAATGACTCTTCCGGAAGAGGCGGGATCCGTTTTCTTGACCTTACGGCAAACGCGCGCCAGCAGTTGGAAAATTGGCTGCTTCAGAAGATGGAGCAGCCCGGCCCGGCGGCGCAGCAGGCCAGCCGCAAATAGCGCTAGTCGGCAGTCGCGGTGAATGCACTTTCTACCACGGCGGTCGCCGAGGCATGAGCTCCCGCGTCAATCGTAGTCGCTTCCCACAGAGTGGAATCCCTGAGCAGGCGGGACACGAGGGCGGTATGCATGGCGTGTCCAGCCCGGTCCGCTACCACCGAGCCCAGAATTTGTTTTCCCAACAGGGCAAGATCACCGATCAGGTCAAGCACCTTGTGGCGCACGAACTCATCCGGAAAGCGCAGGGGCGGATTCTCGATTCCTTCCCGGGTGAGAACAATGCAATTGTCCAGGGAAGCCCCGCGTATCAAACCCTGGTTGCGCATGGCCTGCTCTTCCTCACGCGAGCCGAACGTCCGTGCCGGCGCAATCTCGCGCACGTAATGTCCGTTGGCAAGCTCCACCTTGAATTCCTCGCGCCCTACTAATGGGTGAGCAAAGTTGATGCTGTAGGAAACGGAATAGCTGTCCGCCGGATAAACGGCGATAAATTTATCGCCTTCCCGCAATTCGAGTTCACGCTTGATGCGCAGGTAGGTCCGCAGCCGGCGTTGTTGGCGAATCCCGGCCTCCTCGATCATCTCTACAAAGGGGAGGGCGCTTCCATCCAGAATGGGAAGCTCCAGATTGTCCAACTCCACAATAGCGTTGTCGATGCCCAGCCCGATGAACGCAGAGAGCAAGTGCTCGGTGGTGGAAATGAGCACACCTTTCTTCATCAAGCTTGTGGCGTAGCTCACCCGGGCAACGTTGCGGCTGCTGGCCTCGACGCCGAAGTAATCCAGGTCGGTGCGGCGAAACACTATTCCTGCGCCTGCCGGGGCCGGCAGGATCCGGAGGCTGACCGGGGCGCCGCTGTGCAGGCCTACCCCGCGACATTCCACTGCTGTACGGATTGTTTGCTCGTGTGGCAAACGTTCGGATGTTATGTGTTTTCTGATGAGCAGATTACAACCTAGGTTGCTGTCCTGTCTGTGGCAAAACCGCCACACTTCGTGGCTGCTGTGCGGCAGGTATCCAGAGGCTTACCACATGGATAACCTGTATCCGCAGGTCCTGTGGTCCCGTCCGTGGCAGGCGGGTCAACCTCAGCCCACCCATCGTCAACCTTCAACTCTCAATGGTAAGTTGTTGTCATGGCGGGAATATCTCTTTCGCTGCAAGGACGGGTGGCATTGATCACGGGCGGTTCGCGAGGCATTGGAGCCGCCGCAGTTCGGATGTTTACGTTGGCAGGAGCACAGGTGGCATTTAGCTATCAGAAGGCCAGGGCGCAAGCTGAGGAACTGGTGGAACTATGTGGGGCGGATGTTTGCCTGGCCATCTCGTGCGACTTGAACGGGGTTGAGGCAGCGGCCGAGTTGGTGTCGAAAGCGGTAGGGCGGTTTGGTCGCCTGGACATTCTGGTAGTCAATCATGGCATTTGGGTGGCAGATCCGGTTCCGGTAGAGAAAATGAGCGAGCAGCAGTGGCGGCGCACCTTGGCCATCGACCTGGATAGCGTTTTTGGCCTGGTCAAGCATGCGGTGGCGCAGATGAAGGCGCAGCCAAAATTGCATGCCGCGGCGGGCAGCATCGTGCTGGTCAGCTCTACCGCCGGGCAGCGGGGCGAGGCCTTTCATTGCGATTACGCCGCCAGCAAGGGCGCGTTGATTAGCATGGTAAAAGGGCTTTCCACCGAGGTGGCGCCATCTGGTATCTACGTAAACTGTGTCGCGCCGGGATGGGTGGACACCGATATGTCAGCGCCGGCACTGTCCGACCCCTCAACCCGGGAGGCGATCTTTTCGGTGATTCCTCTTCGCCGCGTCGGTCGACCGGAAGAGGTGGCTGCTCCCATCCTGTTCCTTTGTACCGAGCATGCCGGTTTTATTACGGGCGAGATCTTTAACGTCAACGGGGGCGCGGTGCTGGTAGGCTAGTAGAGGAGAGCAGTTTGCAGTTTCGCAGGCGGGACCTGGAGATCGGGGCGAAACTGGAAACCTGAAACTCGAAACCGACGCCGATTCGGCGTCACGATCATCATGGGCCAGAAAATTCTGCTGAAATCAGCCATTTCCGTCTTTCTGCTAACTCTGGGCGCTTTCACGCAAGCTGCGCCATCTACCCAGGCGGCGTCTCCTGCCGCGCCGCCCACCGCCGCCGTCCCTCAGGATGAGAATGCCCGCAAGGCGAAGGCGCTCATTGACCAGATGATCCAGGCCCTGGGTGGGCAAGCCTGGCTGAATGTTCACGACATGAGGGAACAAGGCCGCACCTGGAGCGTTTATCACGGCCAGCCGACCGGCACGGCGCAGTTCTGGCTGTTCTGGAAATATCCCGACAAAGAACGCGTAGAGCTCACGAAAAAGCGCGATTGGATCATCATCAACAACGGTGACCTGGGATTCGAGATCACTTTTCGGGGCACTGCTCCCGAAGATCCCAAGGCGCTGCAGGATTATCTGCGGCGGCGCAAATATTCGCTGGTCTGGGTGCTGCGGCAGTGGCTGAATCAGCCTGGGGTGGCTCTCTTTTACGAAGGCCAGGTAGTGGCCGCGCAGAAGCAAGCTGAGCAGGTCACCATTATGAACGCGCAGAACGAGGCGGTCACCATTGACGTGGATTACACGTCGCACCTGCCCATTAAGAAATCGTTTGTCTGGCGCGATCCTGACCGCTATCGTAACGAGGAAGTGGAGATTTACGACAACTACAAGATGATCCAGGGTGTGGCCACGCCCCTGAGTGTCACGCGTTTCCACAATGGCGACATGACCAGCCAGCGATTCATCAGCGACGCATCTTATAACCAGAATCTGCCCGACTCTCTGTTCCAGGCCAACGTGACCTGGAATCCGCACGACATGCCGCCTGCGAAAAAGCACTGAAGTCTACGCCGGCAGCTATTGCCTACCTGCGCTGCTGGTGAACTGATCTGCAGTCATCGTGGGCGCCACCTTCTTGATCTTCTCCAGAATGCGGTTACGTTCCGACTCCGAACTGGCGGCGGTGTAGCGCTTGCGCAGTAATAAAACTTTTTCTTTGCGCGCGCGCCGGCGCCGTAGTTCGCTGTTCCTGCTGGGTGTGCTCATAAAAGTAAGCTCCTCGCGTATTAAGTTTGTCTGAAAGGACTGCTTCTCTTATATACGCGGCAGGCCGATGTTGTCGAAGGCGGACACCCGCGAAGGGTCCCGAAATGGAAGTCGGGCGTCGGATCTGCGGGGATGTGTTTCGCGTGAGTGGAGCTGCGCTGGGCCGCGGCCAATCAAACGGGCCAGGCAGAAATAAGGTGTTCAGCAGAAAAATTAGGTCGGAGATGCCCTAGCCGGTCCACGAAATGTTTTTTTCGGCCTTCAGCTGGCGAGAAAGTATGCGCACGATCATGCCATCGAACTGGGTGCCGCTCAGGGTCTCCAGTTCCGCTAGAGCTGCTTCCGGGCTGCGGGCACTCGCAAAGGGTCGATCGGTAATCATATTGACGTAGGCGTCAGCCACGTGCAGGATACGGGCGCCGAGCGGGATCTCTTCGCCGCGCAGTCCCTCGGGGTAGCCGCTGCCGTCAAAGTTCTCGTGATGATGTTCTACCCATTCCCGCAAACGCCGGCTGCCGGGAATGGTGGCCAGAATCTCCCCGCCTACCTTAGGGTGCATTTTCACCAGGTAGTACTCGTCTTCAGTCAGGGGGGCCGGCTTGTTGAGGATCTTTTCCGGGAGAAAGATCTTGCCCACATCGTGCACCCGGGCGGCATAAACCAGCTCACCAAGTTGGTCGGCTTCCATTCCCAGGGCGCGTCCAATCATCCGGGTATAAGTAGCCACCGATTCCCCATGAACAGAGGCATGAATTTCGCGAGTTTCGGCGGCGCGACATAGGACCGCAATGGCCTCCTTCAGAACTTCGGGATGGCATTCCCCTTCCGGCCCGCAAAACTTCTTCAGGGTTACCACTAGTTCCTCTGCGTATTCCGGTCCGGTATGCTCGCGTTGCAAAAAACCTTCAATGTAGCCGGCAATGAGCTGCCGCTGGACGGCCACGGTTTCGCCTTCCGCGAATTCTTCGGCGGTGGAAACGCGATTGCCGCCCGCATGCTTGGAAACGTACATGCCGGCATCGGCCACGCGCAGCACATCCTCCGCCGTGGATCCGTGCAAGGGAAAACTGGCCACCCCAAAGCTGCCGGTGATGTGGCGCTCGTTAAGCATGGGATCTGTGGCGATCCACAAGCGCAGGCGCTCGGAGAGAATCTGCGCCTGCTCCACTCCGGTCTCGGGCATAAGGATGACAAACTCGTCCCCGCCATAGCGAGCCACCACGTTGGATTGCCGGCATTTTTGTTCCAGGAGACGGCCTACGCGCGCCAGCACCAGGTCGCCTTCGAGGTGGCCCATGCTGTCGTTCACTTCCTTGAATTTATCCAAGTCGATCATGACTACAGAGAAGGGTCGGCCGGAACGCGAGGCGCGTCGCCACTCCGCCGTCAGCGACTCCCAGAAAAACCGTCGCGTCTTGATGCCCGTCAGGCCGTCTGTAATGGACTGCTGCTGCAGTTTTTGAAAGACAAAGGCATTGTGCAAGGCGGTGGCCAGCAAGTCAGCCAGCGTGTTCATGATGAGTACATCCTGCTGGCTGAAAGCGCTGTCCCGCTGACTTTCCACATTAAGGACGCCGAGCATGGTCTCGCCATAGGTGATGGGCAGGCAGAGCACCGAGCGCGATTCGCGCAGAATGCCCAGCAAATGTCCCTCATCCGTGTTCTGCACCAGTGCCATTTCGTTGGTCCGGGCCACCCGCCCTACGATTCCCACTCCCAGAGGAATGCGCTTGCCCAGCGCCTTGGCGGTTGTGCCCGCTTCCGCCTTGATCTCGATGTCCTTGGTGGCGTAATCGAGAATGCCGATGCCGATGTGATCAAACTGGAAATTCTTCTGAATCTCGCCCACGATCTCGGCCAGCATCTGCTCGGCATCTTCGCTGGAAATAGCGGTTTTGGAGATGTTGTTGAGGAAGGCGAGATGGCGCGCGCGCTCCTGCTGGTCGGCAAATAAACGAGCGTTCTCGACCGCCACGGCGACTTGACCAGCAACGGTGCGCAGCAGGTCCAGGTCGCGCTCCTCATAGGCGTATTCTCGTTCCACGTTCATGGCCGCCATGGCTCCGGCCGCTTTTCCGTTCAGCAAAATGGGAACGCCGGCGAAACACTTGGCTGGCCGTCCGGGCAGGAAGCGAACTCCAATCCGTTCGCGCGTTTTGTCCATCTCGGAACGCACCAGCAGCGGTTGGCCGGTGCGGATGACGTACTCCGTGACGCCATTGGCCACCTTGCGCGACCGCTTCGCCTGCCGCCGGCCATCGATGAACTCGAGTTCGAAACGAATTTCATCGCCTTCCTGGAAAGCGATGTAGAAGTAGCTGGTATCGAATAGCTGACCGAGTTCCTTCTGCACCGTCAACAGGACTTCATCCTTGTCGAGACGGGAACTGATGGCTTTGCCTATCTCGGTCAGCAGTTCGTATTCCTTGCTGCGGCGGTGGGCCTCGTGAGTAACTATGTAATTCTCCAGGGTCATGCCGATCTGCAGCGCCACGCCTAAGAGCAGGCGGGCTTGCGAGGAACTGCACGGCCGCTTGCGGTCGTGGGCGAAGACCATGACTCCGAAGTTATTCTCCCGGGTCTGCAGGTTCAGCGCCGTGACATTGCGGATTCGGTTTTGCAGCAGCATGTCCTGCAGACGCGCCGCTTGTCCGCCTCCCGCCAGGGCAACTGGTTCGGGTCCTGGCGACAGGTTGCGCAAAGTCACTACGCCGCCACCACGGTAAGCCAGTTCGCTCAGGTACTCGCTGGCTTGCAGTTCCTCTGTCTTGTGCAGGAATTCATCATCCAGTCCGCACTGAACCGAAGGCAGGATCGCGCGCCAGCGCTCCTTCACCAACAGGCACGCCTTCGCCGCCGGCACCAGTTCGGCCACACGCTTTAGGATCTTTTCCATGCCCGGGCGCAACTCTTCCGGTGAAAGCAGGGTTGTGGTGTCAACTTCCAGTGTGGAGAACGCGAGAGCATTTTCCTGCACCGCCCGCCGTTCATTTTCGAACAGCACCATCAGCATGCCGATCCCCAGCAGCATTTGAGGTATGGGGCCCAGAAAATGGCCGAAGCGCCCGAATAGTTCTTCAAAGCGATAGTGGAACTGGCGGAAAGCCAATAACACCGACCATAAGACGAGAGAAAGCGAGAGCAGGCGGAATCCAAGGGAATCGCGTTGCCGCGCGTAACGATAGAAACGGAAGGCACAGAAAACAAGAACCGCGCCGATACCAACTTCCAACCGTAAATGGGCATGCGGCTCCATATCCAGACGAAACACGCCTTGCCGATAACGCGCTAGCAGGCTCCAAAGCGCAATTCCCACCAGCGCTCCGGCCAAGACGTAGTCAGTGCGCAACAGGCGGAATTTCCCTTCCATTAGCCGGGTGGAGATGAAAATGGCCATGGCCATTCCCACCAGCAGCAGTTCTGATAACAGGTACATGGCCGCGGAAGGGTGCGCGGAGTAATAATCCAAGGCCACCAGGGCGTAATACGCGCAATAGGCCCCCCAGCCGATTTGCCAGGCGCGGAAATACGCTTGACGGCTCTGCTGATAAAGGTAGGTAAAGACTAAGAACAGCAGCAGGGCCACAACACCAGGGACGATTACGATGCCGGCCAGTATCCTTTCCATAGCGGTTCTGGGTGGCGCTTCCAGCTGCTGACTAGCGCGGAAGGATGCTCCACAAGCTTAGCGGTTCCGGGGGCCGGGAGCAAACGCGAAAGCTCGGATTTTTGTAAAGTTGATCTTTTTCAGTTGATTTCCGTAAACGACAGAGTGGAAATGATTTAGATGCCGGTCGGCGCTGATTTCGGGAGGTTACCAGAGACGTAGAACAGCGATCCGGTAAGGTAACCATTTGGGGTTATGTTGTTCCGATTATGATGCAGCCATCGTGCGAAATTGAGCTACAATCCAGCTCATAAATTCTGGTCACTCTTTATTATCGCTCCGCCGACTCAGAGTGTTCCTGAGTCAGAACGGAATGGAGCGTGCGAAGACGTAAACGAGGCTAATTATGAAAACCAATCTACTTCATAGCGTTGCGGCCGTCGCAGCTTCTTTTGCCATGCTCGCCAGCCAGGCCGTGGTGTTGAACGCTCAGCAGCCTCCGGATACACAAGTCCCGGCACCCACCATTCGGGTAACCACCCACTTGGTCCTTGTGGACGTGGTGGCCACCGACAAGCAGGGGAAGGCGGTGCTGGGCCTCAACCCCGAAGACTTCACGGTAGAGGAGAGCGGCAAGAAGCAGAAGATCTCGGTGTTTGTCACGCCGGGGCAGAACCAGCCGCCCGCGCCCGGGCCCGCGCTTCCGCCCGGCATCTACTCTAACCGGGCGCAATATCGCTCGCCCGGAACTCCCATCACCGTTCTACTGCTGGACGCGTGCAATACTCAATTTAAAGACCAGGCTTACGCACGTCGGCAGATGCTCAAGTTTGTCGAGCAGCAGTACAAGCCCGGGCAGCGCATGGCGGTTTTCACGCTGACTGATTCCCTGCACGTCCTGCAGGATTTCACCACCGATCCTCAGTTGCTGTACGTGGCCTTGCAGCACTTCCTGCCCCAGGAACAGCCCTTCGCGAGAGCCGCCCGTCCCACCAATCCGGCCGGAGATGCTACGCCAACCGCAACTTCGACGGTAACGTCACTAGACGCCAGTATTCCGCCACCTAGTGACGCGGCCGGTGCCACGAACCTTCGGGGGGGAGCAGTGTTTCTCCTGGCCGACGTCCAGAACTTTGCCGATGGTGCGGTCAGTTACGATCTGGAGCGCAGGACACAAATTACTTTCGACGCGTTGGACGAACTGGCGCGGGCGCTGGGCGGTCTGCCCGGTCGCAAGAATGTAATCTGGGTGACCGGCGACCTTCCTTTTACTCTAAACCCGGAAAATCGCGCGATGACGGATGCTCAGCTTTCGGAAGATCTGCCCAGCTTCAACACCCGGCGTGTGGACGAGCACAGCGCCGGCGCCTACGCCGAAATCGCCCGCGGTGCCAATGCCGACCAGATTCGCGAGGCCGATGCCCGCCTTTCCGCGGCTCAGATTGCGATCTATCCCGTGGATGCGCGCGGACTATCTATTTCCCTGGATCAGGATGCCCAGCAAGTAATGCGGCAGATGGCGCGCGACACCGGTGGGCGCGCCTATGTTAACCAGAATGAAATCCAGGTTGGAGTTGATCGTGCCCTGCAGGATACCGACGCCACCTACACACTCGGCTACTACACCAATCAGAAGAAGTGGGATGGCAAGTACCGGAGCATTAAAGTAAAAACAGATCACCCGGACGTGGACCTGCAATACCGGCGCGGCTACTTCGCTCTGGATCCCACGCAGATGAAAGGTTACAAGCCGAGCCAGGAAGTGGCCGCCGCGCTCGCTGCCGCGGTTCCCGCAACCCAGATCGCATTCAGCGCCCGCGTGTTACCTTCGACAACAGCTAAAGGAAAGTTGGGCGTGGATTATTTAGTGGATGCCAGCACGCTCTCCGCCGAAGACGCCTCCAACGGCAAGAAGATGGATGTGTTCTTCTATGCGACCGCTTTTGCGCAGAATGGACGGATGCTGGGCAGCGCCAGTCAGAAGGTGGAACAAACTTTCAACAGCGATGTCTATCAGCAGATTATGCAGCACGGCATGATGCTGCACATGGACTTCGCCCCGCCCCCGGGTGCCGTCCAGTTGCGTCTGGCGGTGCAGGATGCCCAGACCGGTCTGGTGGGAACAATATATGCGCCGCTCAAAACTCAATAGCGTGCGGGTCTGGGCTCGCCAGATGCTTCACAAATATCCATTCCGGATCGTCCTCATCCAATTCGTCGATGGTCCCGCATAAATGGTAATGCAGGCCGGCCAGCAGTCGCCGCATGGCCTGATTAGAACGATTCGTGGAGGTAAATAACTTCGGTCCTCGGCAGTTGGCTTCCATGGCCTTCATCAGCGCGGTTGCCACTCCTTGCCGGCGATACTTCGGGCGCACGCTGAGCAGGGCGACAAACTCCCGCCCAAAAAAGGTTTCTGCCATTTCGGCGTAACCTGCGATCCGGCCGTCCACAAGGGCTACCATGGCCAGTGGTTTTTTCGCCGAATCATGTTTCAGAAGTCTGGCAAAGGACACGACCTCCTCGAAATCCTTGGCTTGCATCTCTCGAACGATGGTCGTCCGCATATCGTCGGCCCGTTCCATTTTCGTAGATTTTTTGCGGAACAAGTCACTTGTTGCGTTGCAGTTCGCGGTAGGCCTCACTACGGGACAGGCCCAACTCCTTGGCAACCTTCTTTAGCGCCGCTTTTTCGTCCAGTTTCTCCTGGGCGATAATCTGCTCAAAGCGCGTGCGCACCGGCGGCGGGCCGGCTGCCGGCCGCGCCCCAAGTTCGGTTTTGCCAATCAGCAGCGTGATTTCTCCTTTCAACTCCCGCGTCTTCACCTGCGCCAGTAGTCCTTCCGCCCGTCCCCGCAGGAATTCTTCATGAACTTTGGTGATTTCCCGCGCGATCACGATTGGCCGGTCGGGTCCCAGGACCGCCACAATGTCCTGCAGCGCCTCCACAATGCGATGCGGAGCCTCATAAAACACTTGCGTGCGCGGGGACTCCTTGATGCTGGCCAGCAATTCTCGCCGTTGCCCTTGTTTAGCCGGTAAAAAGCCGCTGAAACGAAAGGAATCTGTGGGTAAACCGCTCGCCGCCAGCGCAACCAGGAAAGCCGCTGGGCCGGGAATGGGAATCACGGGTATGTGGCGCCGAACCGCGAGAGCAATCAGCCGATAGCCGGGATCGGAAATGCCGGGCATGCCGGCATCGCTGACCAGCGCCACCCGAGCCCCTTCCTCCAGTCTGTTCACCAACTCCTCGCTGCGCGTTCTTTCGTTGTGCTCGTGATAGCTGATGGTAGGCACGGCAATGTTGTAGTGCGTAAGCAGCTTTTGCGTTTGCCGCGTGTCTTCGCAGGCGATCAGGTCCACTTCCTTGAGCGTGCGCAGGGCACGAAGGGTAATGTCTTCCAGGTTCCCGATGGGCGTCCCCACCAGGAACAGCGCCCCGCCGCCCTCCTGCTTCTCCGACGCGTGCATGGCCTGAGTCTACACCGCGGCCTCTGGCGCCGAGCAGAGCCGCGCTAGAGGAGATCCCGCGCCGGAATTGACGTTGCCGCCAGCCCGACCCTAGAATCACAAGCAGAATCTCTCGTTGCTTCAGGAGTTGGGGTGCCACTCTACGAGTACGAATGCAAGAAGTGCGGTCATCGCTTTGAACGCATACAAAAGTTTTCCGATAAGCCCGTGACTCGCTGCCCGGAATGCGGTGGCAAGGTCGAGCAGTTGTTGCATGCGCCGGCCGTGCAGTTCAAGGGCTCGGGTTGGTATGTGACCGATTATGCCCGCAAGTCTTCGGCGGGCTCCAGTGCGGATGGTGGCTCCAAACCCGAAAGCAAGGCTGAGACGAAATCCGAGACCAAAGAAGAGAAGAAGGAATCGAAGCCGAAGACGGAGAAGAAGAAGAGCTGAGCCACGGCTCGCCTCGGCTGGAAAAGGCATCAGGTAAGCCTGATGCCTTTTCCGATGGCGGCTAGTCAGGCCACGCGGCGGTCATTTATATCCCGATCGCGATCGCGTGATTCCACGTAATTGGCGCGTCCGCGGCCGCGTGCCAGCCCGAACAAGCCCAGCAGTCCGACCAACCCCCATAGTCCCCAGCCGCTTCCACCGCTGTTGCTGGATCCTGTATTGGCGGCGTTGGCTCCGCCGCCCGCCGGCGGTGCCCCCGCCTGGTTCGGATTGTTGTTAGGGTTCACGGCGTCGCCATTCTGTCCGGTGCTGGCGGTATTGGCGGCATTGCCGTTCTGATTCGGCGCCGGCGCGGTAGCCGCCTGGCTGCCGCTGGTACTTGGACCATTGTTGTTCTGCGCCGGCAGAGTTGCGGGAACCAGCGCCAGTCCCAGGGCCAGCACGCCCATGCTGGCCAGTTTTGAAAACACAAATCGCATATCAATTCTCCTTTTGGACGGGTGAGCAGCCCTCGTTTATTGGGGTGCGAGGGGTAGGATTGGCGACTGTTCGGGCGGGATGTCCTGCCCCATTTTCAGGGCAGCAGGCCCGGATACACCTGGACGCTTGGGATGACTCGGGCGGACAAAGTGGTCAGGGCGAACCTGCTTCCCGCCGGCCCTGAATTTCGATGTAGACGTTGACCAGCGAAACCGCTGCCGGGGTCACCCCGGGAATGCGGCTGGCCTGGCCCAGGGTGCGGGGCCGCACCCGCTGCAGCTTTTCCTGCATCTCGCGGGAGAGGCCGCTCACGTTCTTGTAGTCGAACCAGTCGGGAATTGTGCGCTGCTCGGCCTTTTTGAGGCGTTCTATGGAGCGCTGTTGTTGCTCCAGGTAGCCGGCGTACTTGATCTCGGTTTCGACAGCCTTCAATTCGCCGCGGATTAACGCGGATGGACGCGGATCAGAAACTGCAAAAAACTGCGGCATCAGCTGGCGCAGTGCCGGCGCCAGCTCCACAATGTCTACTTCCGGGCGCTTGAGCAACTGGGCGTAGGTCGCACCAGCGACATTGCCCACCTTTTCTCCCAGCACGGCAGGGAGGCCGTTCACGCGCGCGGTTGCGAGCAGTTGCTTAAGCGCCGCCATGCGTTCCTGTTTCGCAACGTAATCAGCCCAGGCGGCGTCCGAAATCAGGCCCACGCGGCGTCCGTGCGGAGTCAGGCGGCGGTCGGCATTATCGATGCGCAGATGCAGCCGAAATTCCGCCCGCGAGGTGAACATGCGGTAGGGTTCGTTGGTGCCCTTGCTGATCAGATCGTCGATCAAAATCGCGGTGTAGCCCTCGGTGCGATCCAGGGTCAGCGCCGGCTCGCCCTTCACCTTCAGTGCCGCGTTAATCCCCGCCATGATGCCCTGGCACGCCGCTTCTTCGTAGCCGCTGGTGCCGTTGATCTGCCCCGCCAGAAACAGATGCCCGATTTTCTTGGTCTCGAGCGTGCGTTGCAGTTCCGTGGGGTCAATCGAATCGTACTCGATGGCGTAGCCGGGGCGCAGCATCTCCGCGGTTTCCAGTCCGGGCACCGACTTGATAATGGCCAGCTGCACCTCGATAGGCAGGGAAGTGCTCATCCCGTTCACGTAGATCTCGTGGGTGTGCAGACCTTCCGGCTCGAGGAAAAGCTGGTGCATTTCCTTATCAGGGAACTTGACGATTTTGTCTTCGATGGACGGACAATACTGCGGCCCGATAGATTTGATCTGCCCGCTGTACATGGGCGAGCGATGCACGTTCTCGCGGATAATGCGGTGCGTTTCTTCCGTCGTATAAGCGATGTAACACGGCACTTGCGAATCGGCGTGTGCTACTCGCTTAGTCCGGAAGCTGAACGGCGTGGGATCGGCATCGCCCGGCTGCGCCTGAAAGCGGGACCAGTCGATAGTGCGTCCGTCAAGCCGCGGCGGCGTCCCCGTCTTCAATCGGCAGCCGCGCAGGCCCAGTCGCTTCAGCGACTCGCCCAGTAACACCGAAGGTGGCTCCCCGCTGCGTCCCGCGGGATACTGTTGTTCACCGCAGTGGATCAGCCCGTTGAGGAAAGTACCGGTGGTGATGATGACCGCGTCGGCGCCCACGGTGCGGCCGTCGCGCAGCCTGATTCCGCGGCAGATGAGTCGACCGTCGGCTGTCGATGCTCGACCTCTATTTTGACTGTCGTCCTGAGCGAGGGGCGACCGAAAAGATGAGCCGCGAGTGGAAGGACCCGGTGTTTCCGCCGACTCCTGATTCCGCACTCCCGGCTCCGGGTTTTCGACCTCAGCCCTCGATCGCAGGCCCTCGACCTCTTCCACCACCAGTTCCGCTACTTCCGCCTGCTTGATCTTGAGGTTGGGCTGCGACTCCAGCACCTCCCGCATCTTGAAGCGGTAGGCCTGCTTGTCGCATTGCGCTCGCGGCGACCACACTGCTGGTCCGCGCGAGGTGTTCAGCAACCGGAACTGTATGCCCACCGCGTCGGTGACTTCGCCCATGATGCCGCCCAGCGCGTCCACCTCGCGCACCAAGTGCCCCTTCGCGATGCCGCCGACCGCCGGGTTACAGGACATCTGCGCGATCAGATCCACATTGAGCGTGTACAGCGCCGTACGCAGACCGATGCGGGCGGCCGCCATCGCAGCCTCGCAGCCCGCATGCCCGGCGCCCACCACGACTATGTCGTATTGTTCCGTGAACTGCATCAAGGTCTCTGACGATACCCCACTTGGTTACATTCTACCGAAATTGAACAGCTATTCCTCTGAACGGTCGTGGCGAGTACGCAGGAATGAGCCATCAGCATTCAGCGTTCGAACACTGTTTTACGGGGGGGATATAGAGCAGGTGGCTGCCTGAAAGCTGATCCCTGACTGCGTTTCCGTCCATTGGCATTGCTGCATTGTCCCTGATAGATTGGTTCGCCATGAAACCCGTTCCCCCTGGCATTCGCGGCGAAGCCGAACACACGGTTGCGTTTGAAGACACGCTCACTTACCACGACCCGCAGTTGCCCCCGGTCTTTTCCACTCCGCACATGATTGGCCTGATGGAGGTGGCTGCGTTCCGCGCGCTCCAGCCTTATTGTGAAGGCGACGAAATT
>DATGIY010000542.1:0-5096 GCA_035295475.1 Terriglobales bacterium | reverse complement strand
AGCGGTGGTGTAATCGTCAATCAAAAATCATCAATCTTCAATTGCTCCTCTGTGTCTCTGCGGTGAATTAGGTTTTCCCATGGCTGTGGAAGCTGACCAACGCTACATGCGGCAGGCGCTGGAGCTGGCCCGGCAGGGGGTCGGCCTGGCTTCGCCCAACCCCTGTGTCGGCGCCATTCTGGTCAAGGATGGCGAGATCGTCGGTTTCGGCAGCCACACTTATGAAGGTTTGAAGCACGCGGAAATTCTGGCCCTGGAGCAGGCGGGCGCGCGCGCTTGCGGCAGCACACTGTACCTGAATCTTGAACCCTGCTGCCATCAGGGCCGCACCGGCCCCTGCACGGATGCTTTGATCGCCGCCGGTGTGAGCCGCGTAGTCGCGTCCATGCCCGATCCCAACCCGCAAGTTGCGGGCCAGGGCTTCGCCCGGTTGCGCGACGCGGGAATCGAAGTTCAGGTCGGGGCGGGCGCCCAGGAAGCACGAACCCTGAATGAGGCATTTGCCAAGTACATCCGCCACAAGCTGCCGCTGGTGACTCTCAAGGCGGCCATGACGCTGGACGGCAAGATCGCGCCACCGCCGGGAGAGTCCGCCAATCCCACCGCGCTGGGCGCGGGCGGGGTCAGCGGCGGGTGGATTACGAGCGAGGCGGCGCGCGCCCACGTGCACGAACTGCGACATCAGCACGATGCCATCCTGGTGGGAGTAGGGACGATTATTGCCGATGATCCGCTGCTCACCGACCGCAGTGGATTGCCTCGCCGGCGTCCTCTGCTGCGGGTCATCGTGGATTCGCGGTTGCGCCTGCCCTTGGAATCGCGCGTCGTCAAAACCGTGAAAGATGACGTGCTGATTATTTCCTCCTTTGCGGAGGAGAAGAAACGCCGGCAACTGGAGGAACACGGGTTGCGGGTGCAACAAGTGGGTCTGGGGCCGGGCGATGGGCGGCCGGGGATGGACCGCATTGTCGCGTGCCTGGGAGAAATGGAGATCACCAGCCTGCTGATTGAAGGCGGAGCCATGGTCAACTGGGCGGCGCTGGCGTCGGGAATTGTGGACAAGGTGTTTCTCTATTACGCGCCCAAGATTCTGGCCGGCACCGGCTCGGTGCCCTTCGCCGCCGGGCCTGGCTTTCGCCGCATGAGCGAAGCCGCGCATATCCGCTCGTTCGTGCTGCACCGTTTCGGGGAAGATTTTGCGGTTGAAGGATACCTGAAGGACCCGTATCAGGATTGAGCAGGGCGTATTGCTCTTTCGCCGGCTTTCAGCTCCTCGCATACAATGAGCAGATGTTTACCGGACTGATCGAAGAAGTCGGGGAAGTGAAGAAGATCACCGTAAACGGCGGCAAGCGGAGGCTGACGGTTTCGGCTTTGCGTTTGACCCAGGAGCTCAGGACGGGGGACAGCATCTCCGTTAGCGGAACTTGCCTGACGGCGGTGGAGGTTCACTCCGGCTCATTTTCCGCCGACCTGGCCGCGGAAACCTGGGCGCGCACTTCTTTTTCCCGTATTCGCGAAGGGGCGCTGGTCAATCTGGAATTGCCCATGCGCGCCGACGGACGGTTTGGGGGGCACCTGGTCCAGGGGCACGTGGACGGCACCGGAAAATTCCTGGGCCTCGATCCCATTCCCGGCGGGAACGACTTCTGGCTGCGCTTGGAAATTCCTCCTGACCTGGAGCGCTATGTGGTGCACAAAGGATCGCTGGCGGTGGAGGGAATCAGCCTGACCGTGGCCAAACTGGAAGGGACCAGGGTGACCATCGCCATCATTCCCCACACCGTTGAAATGACCAACCTCAAATCGCTGCGTCCGGGCGATCCGTTGAATCTGGAAGTCGATCTGGTGGCCAAGTACGTGGAGAAAATGGTGGCTGGAGAAAAAGACAGCGCCTTGACCGTGGAGCGCTTGATGGCAGAGGGATTCTGATTTTGTCACGGGTCCCGCGCCTCCACGAACCTTCAACAACTAAAGTGCGGGGTCATAGGAGAGCCAGTTGGGGACTCAGGTCTCCCTGCGCCACTCCCCGCTCTGCTGCCCGGGCGGCGGCTCCAGGCGCAGCTCATCCAATTCCAGAAACTCCTGCACGATCGGCTCGCGTGAGCGCACCAGCTCCGCGGTGGTGCCGAAGAAAATAACCCGGGCTTCGTGCAGGAAAACCACACGATCGGCCAGTTTCTTGGCCAGGCGCATGTCGTGAGTGACCACTACACTGGTGAGCTTGAGCTGGAATTTCAGCTTCTTGATCAGATCGCCCAGAAGCTGCGCCATAAGCGGGTCCACCATGGTAGTGGGCTCGTCGTAGAGCACGCATTCCGGTTGCGCCGCCAGGGCGCGCGCGATCGCCACCGAGCGCTTCATGCCGGTGGAAAGATCGGAGGGCAGCACGTCGCGCATGGGCTTGACGCCCACCATGTCCAGCAGCCCGTCCACGATCTGGTAAATCTGCTCTTCGTTCAGGTCGCCGCGCTCGCGCAGCGGGAAAGCAACATTTTCGCCCACGGTGAGCGAATCGAAGAGCGCGCCGTTCTGAAACACCATGGTGACTTTCTTGCGGATGCGCTCCAGTTCTTCTTCGGGATAGTCGGTGATGTCCTCGAAGGCCACGATCACACGCCCGGAATCCGGCTTGAGAAAGCCCATGATGTGGTGCAGGGAAACCGATTTGCCGACGCCGCTGCGGCCCAGGATACAGACAGTCTCGCCAGGGAGGACGTCGAAGCTGACATCGTCCAGCACCTGGTTGGAGCCGAACGACTTAAAAACGTGCTTGAACTCAATGTAGGGCTTGCGCCCGGCCTGATCTTCTCCCGAGCGAGAAGGAGCGGGCTCGTGGTCGCGGCCATCCGAGGGCGCGGGAGTGAAGATGGAACTCATGCTTTCGCTTGCAGGCGCCGGCGGGCCTGCTCCCATTCTTCGCGGGTATTTAAATTGTCGAACATTGTGGGGGAGAAGGCAAAGCGGGCCAGTTCGTCTTCGGTAATGATGCGCACCGGGATTTGGGCGAACAGCGCGTCAATCTTGTTTCTGCCCTCGGCCAGAGCCTGCTCAGCCAAGAGGCCGAATTCGCGGCGGTAGACGGCGCATAAGGGCTGCAGTCCGCCGGCGGCGCGGGGCACGGTCACGACTGCGTTCGAGGAGCGCGCTTCAGCCAGAAGATGCTGCAAGAACCTGGCTTCAATAAAGGGCAGGTCCACGGCGAGGACCAGGTTAAAGGGGCTGCTGGTGGCAGCGAGGGCGGCATGAATTCCGCCCAAAGGCCCGCAGCCCTCATATTGGTCTTCGACTACGGGCGCGAAGGCGGAAAACTTGTCGGCTGCGCCTACGATGCGCACGTCACCAGATACCGCATGGACCACTTCCAGAGCGCGTTGCAGCAGAGTTCGACCAGCCAACTCAAGCAGGGCTTTGTCCGTGCCCATGCGCGAGCTCTTTCCGCCCACCAGAACGAATGCGGTCAGATCAGCCATGAAGCTAGAGGGTAGCATCACAACCAATGGCATACCCGGCAATTCATCCTAATGCCCACCCTTACAGATCTTTACAGTTCCACAAGTTCTAAGCCCGAGGTGTTAATTTTTGAGGTTGGATGGGCAGGCACTCTGCATCTAAACTGGTAGCAGAAACCCGCATCCAGAGGAGTGTCTTTATGAAGCCGAAGCTAGCACTGTACCTGTGTGCACTATTGCTGGCGGGATCCCTAGGACTGGCGACGGGCTGTTCCCGCGCCCCCAACGACGCCCAGGTCGCCGGTAATGTGCAAAGCAAGATCTACGCCGACCCCAATGTGCAGAGCCGACAAATTACCGTGCAGTCCGCCAATGGAGTGGTAACGCTTACCGGCTACGCCAACAGCGACGCCGAGCGCGCCACTGCGGCCGGCGATGCAGCACAGGTGGACGGTGTGAAGACGGTCGTCAACAACCTCGAGGTCTCCGCGCCTGCGCAGGCCGCTGCTCCAGCTCCGCAGCCTACGGTGGAACCCACCGCGCAGCAGGAAGAACCTCCGGCACCTGCTCCGGAGCGTCGGCGCGCGCCGCGGCGAGTTCGACATGCCCAGGCCGCTCCCAGCCAGACGGAATCCGCCAACACCATGGCCATGAATACGCCGCCGGCTCCGGCCGAGTCCGTCCAGCCTGCCACTCCTCCGCCACCGCCGCCTCCCAAGCCGGTGGTCGTGCCCGCGGGGACAAATATGGCTATTCGCCTGATTGACAGCATCGATAGCGAACGGAATCAAACCGGTCAGAGCTTCCGGGCCACGCTTGACTCGCCCCTGGTGGACGAAAACGGCAATGTCGTGGTTCCGGCCGGTTACGACGTCACCGGGCGGCTGGACGAGGTCAAGAGCGCCGGCCGCTTTGCGGGCCAGTCCGACGTTGTGATGTCACTCACTCAGCTTTCGGTGAATGGGCGAGCCTATAACCTGCAAACCAACCAGTACAGCCGTAAGGGCAGTTCAAGGGGCAAGGCCACGGCGGCCAAAGTTGGCGGCGGCGCGGCCGTAGGCGCCATCCTGGGCGGCTTGCTGGGCGGAGGAAAAGGCGCGGCAATTGGCGCCACGGTGGGTGCCGGCGCGGGGACAGGCGTCTCCGGCGCCACCAAGGGACAGCAGATCGTGTTGCCCTCGGAAACCGTGCTTAACTTCCAGTTGCAGTCGCCGCTTTCGGTGATTCCTACCAGTAAAGGACCTAACTCTGGGCGGCAAACGCTGAACTAGCTATTGTGTGACCAGTGGGGAGACAGGCAGTCTCCCCACGTTTCCATTTTTGAAGCAAGGCTAAGTGGTCGGCCACAGGTTACTAAAGTTCTCTGGCGGCGATCACCTTCCTCCCATAACATTTTTTTGTCTGGTGCTCGCCGCGAAGTCTAATGAATTCCTTTCTGGACAAGTTACCGACCATTTTGGTGCTTTGCGCCCTGCTGGGCATCTTCCTTTCTCTTAGAAAACACGCACCTTCGCGAATGGTCCGGCTGTGGATCGTAGGCTGGGCGCTGATTCTGGCGCATTTTATTGCTCAGGCCTTTGAGTCCGCTCCGGGATGGCGCGGGGAGTTGTGGGGAACGGTGGACCTAGCCGGCCTGGAGCTGGC
>DATGIY010000541.1:0-3226 GCA_035295475.1 Terriglobales bacterium | reverse complement strand
CGGGGTGCGACGCGATTTCCGTGGATGCTTCCGGGGACAGCGTGGCCAGCGCGGTCTGTCCGCTTACGCGCAGCAGAAAATCGCTGCCGCCGGTGCGCTCTTTCAGTGCGAGCAGGGTCTGCTGCGTCACCGGGTGAGCCGCCAGCAGGACCGCGAGGAGCCCCGGGCGTGTTCCGGAATCCACGTACACGGGAGTGGACACCACCTGCCACACCGTGCCATCCCATTCGGCAAAAGCGGTGCTCTGCTTGGGAAAGGCCTGACGCGCGGGATTGAGCAGGCCGGGGGAAAGCTGCCGTCCATCGCCCAGAGCGGAAGGCGTCTGACCGCCTATCGAGGCCATGACCATGCCGCCCGGATCGGCCACCGCGAAGGCCGCCTGCGAGGCGTCTTCGTGGCCCACTTGTGCCCGCGCCCACAGCTCCTCGGTGCTGTCGCGAATGGTCGCCCGGTCGCCGGTGCCCAGCACGCGGCGGACGTCCGCCATGGAGGCGAGCAGCGCGCTGGCGGTGGACAAGTGCTCGGCGCGCGATTCGAGCGAGGCATCCACGGTGCCGAGTCCGGCGCGCACTTCGTGCTCCACGCCGTCGTGCAGCGCGAGCGAGGCCTGGCGTTCGAAAAACCAGCCCGCGGCGGCGAACAGGCCGGTGACCGCCACGGCCGTGGAGAGATAGATCTTGACCAGCAGTGAGAAGCGCGGCCTCATTGCTTGCGGCCGGCGCCGTTGGGATATTGGTCCACGATGATCGCCGGGTAGTCTTTGCCGAATTTGTTCTTGTGGGGAGTTACCAGGTAGCCCGCTTCGGAGATGGCCATGGAGGGCAGCGTCACATCCTCCGGCCCGATGGTGATCTGCCGTTCGAGCGGTGCGAGCACGTCCGGGAGAGCGCGTTCGTAGAAGAGTTTCAAGCGGTAGTCGCCGGGCGGCACGTCGGCGATGTGAAATTCTCCCTGGGCATTCGTGACCGCGAAATAGGGGGTGTCGAGCACCACGATGACGGCGCTCATGGTGGGGTGGATGTTACAGAAGAGACGCACCACGCCGGGCCGGCTGAAAACCTGTTCGCGCGCCGAACCGGGCGGATGCAGCCCGATATCGAAGACCTGCCCGTCGTAGTTGGAGAAGGCATTGTGGAAGAACGGGTCGAGGTTGGGGAACGTCACCTTGGAGCCGGTACGGACCGCCACCACGTGGGGCACGAAGGTCTTGCCCTTATGCGCGATCGTGACGCTCCCGCGGGCAGTGGCAGGGGCCGCGCCCGATTGGAGCTCGAGCCAAACCACCACTCCGGAATCGTCCTTCTCGCGGGTGCGCTTGGAATCCGTAAGCGCGACCTTTCCGGAAATGCCGGCGCACCAGGCGGCGGTCGCCAGGGTAAATGCCGCGAATCTAAAAGAAGTAGCCCAACGCCAGGTCATATCGATTCATCAAAAGGATACCTGACTGCCGGTAGGTCGTCCGGATTTGCAGGATCTCGGGGCCGAGAACCACGTTGGGCGCCAGGTGAAGCCGAAGATTGGCCGCGTACGAAAGATTGCGCGCCACGCCGTTGGCCGGCAGGTCGCGGTTGAAGTCGTCCTCCATGCCGCCGATCAGGTTGATGTCTACGCGCTTCGCGGCATGCAGGGTGAGCTGCGTCCAGCCGCCGCGGTTGCGCACCGGCAGAACGCTGCCCGGCACGAAGTTGAAGGATTGATGGATGCCGGCAATGCCCAGGCCGGTGAGGTCCTGTCCGGTGAAGGCGAAGCCGGTCCAGTCGAGACGCGGAGCAATGGGCGCCAGCCAGTCGAGCGACACGGCGTAGGAATTGACGCCTGCGCCCGCCACCAGCGAGCGGCTGACGTGGAACCCTGGCGCGAGTTCGAAGCGGCGCCCACTGTGGGTCTCGTGGAACAGCTCGAAGCGGCCCTGCAGTGCGGGTCGCGAAGGCGAGATCCGGACGTTGGCGGGCACCGCGGCCAGGGTTTCGTTCGTTTGGTAAACGCCGATGCGCGCGCGCAGCCCGGTGGTGTCGTTGAATTTCACCCGCTCCTCGTAGCGGACCTGCGGCTGCCAGAGCCACAGGTTGCCGCTGTTGGCAAACGCCGGGACTCCCAGTTGCGATAGCGAATCGGGATCGCGCGGCGAGAAGATCGGCTTATCGACCGCGAAGGTCAGGCTGCGCGAGGCCCAATCGAGGCTGATATTGGCGTTGCGGATGCGGGCCAGGTGGTTCTGAATGTTCAGTGTTCCGCCGAAGAAATCGAGCTGCAGCTTGCCGCTGAACTCCGCGCCCAGGAAATCCTTGGGCGAATTGTACAGAAACGCGAGTTGGGTATTGCGGAACGTGCCGCCCGCGGAATGGAAGTCCGCGCCGGGAACCGAAACCATGGGAAGGTCCACGCCGCCGGTGTGGCCGGCATACATGTAGGAATTCATGAGCACCAGTCCGGAGATCTTCAACGGAAATTTCTCCGCGGCCTCCACCTTGCTGCCGGCGAGATCTTCCACGCGCTGGCTTACCACGGCGACCTTCTCTTCGAGAGGCGCCGCCGGCTTGGCCGACTTCAATTCGAGCACCTGCTGGCGAAGGCCGTCGATCTCGCGGTTCAAGCGCTGGTTGTCCTGTTGCAGTTGATTCAACTGTTGGAGGATCTGCTCGAGATTCGGCTGCTGCCCGTAGGCCGCGGCGGAAAGCCACACAACCAGGATGAGTTTATGCCATGCCATAGAAAGACCTCAGAAATGATAGTACGGAATTGCGAGACGCTCCGGCCGAGATCGGCGCTGCGGTTCGAACACCGCTGTGCGACTTCGCCTGAGATGTAATGGGGATCACCAGCGCGCCTAGGGCGGGGTGGGGAGGGCTTGGCTGACGGTTGCGAAGGAGTCTGGAAAGCGGCGTGCGCGTTCGTGTGCGGCACGCCGCTTCCGGCAGTTGCGGCGGTTACTGGAATTTTCCAGTCGAGGGAAGGGGGCTTGTGACCGGCTGGGCCGTCTGGCAGCCCGGCGTCCAATCCGCCACGGTGCCCACGCGGTTAGCCAACTGTGTTTCGAAGAGTGATGCCGGCTGAAGATCGGACCGGTACAGCCCCTCGTAGAGCACGTTATGCAGGGCTCCCGGATCGCTTCCCACCTGCAGGCCCGGGTTTGCTGCCATAAGCTGGCCGCGGATGAACGGGCTCGCCGTGTTGCCCTTGGAATCATCGTATACCTGGTGAAGGCCGTTCAGGCCCACGACGATGG
>DATGIY010000540.1:0-4187 GCA_035295475.1 Terriglobales bacterium | reverse complement strand
TCAAGCTGGCCATTTCCGGAAAATGCCCGGCGGCCACGATTTATTGGGCCAACAAGCGGATTTGGAAGGAGAACGGAAGCGGCGGCCGGCAAGGCCCCGCCGCGCCATTTGTGGTCGAAGTGGTTCAAAGGCCGGAGAAACCAAATACGCCAGAGAATCCAAAATGAGAATCCGGCTGCAGGAATCACAAGGCCGAGTGTTCACGTGCGACCAGCGCTTTCGCGTGTTGGTAGCCGGACGGCGCTTCGGCAAGACGTTTCTGGCGCTCACCGAACTGTGCCGGGCGGCCTGGGAGGCGGGCCGGACGGCATGGTACGTGGCCCCTACCTACCGCCAGGCCAAGCGGATTGCCTGGAAGCAGCTTAAGGCCATGACGCGGGGCTGGTGGGCGGCGCCGCCCAATGAAACGGATTTGCGCATTGAGTTGGTCAATGGCGGCACGATTGCGTTACGGGGCGCCGATAATTACGATAGCCTGCGCGGGGAGGGCCTGGACTTCGTGGTGTTGGACGAGTATGCCTGCATGGCCCCGGAAGTCTGGCCCGAGGTGGTGCGGCCCATGCTGTCGGATCGTGTCGGAGCGGCGCTGTTTATCGGCACGCCCAAAGGGCACAACCACTTCTATGATCTGTATCTGACGGCCCAAGGCGGCGACGGCTGGAAGGCCTTTCAGTTCACCACCGAGCAGGGCGGCCTAGTGCGGGAAGAGGAACTCGCTGCGGCGCGCCGGGAACTGGATGAGCGCACCTACCGCCAGGAGTATCAGGCCAGCTTTGAGCAAGCCGGAGGACTGACGTATTATGCCTGGAATCGCGGTGTCAATATGCGGCCGATGCCACGCAACCGGGAACTGCCGCTGGTCTGGTCGCTGGATTTTAACGTGGATTTGATGTGCTCCATTCTGGCGCAAGTGCGGCCAGGGATGGAATGCGTCTACGGGAACGTGTCTCCGCTGAAGAGCCGCGATGTGGTCGAAGTGATAGACGAACTGGTGATCCCGAACAATTCCAATACGGCGGAGGTGTGCCAGGCACTGCATAGCCGGCTGGCATCCTGGAATGAATGGCAAATTAGGGTGGATATCTACGGAGACCCGGCGGGGAATCAGCGGCACAGCAGCGCCAGTTCGCGCACGGACTGGCAGATTGTGCGTGAGTTTTTCGCGAATGTGGGTTCTCGGTACAACGTGGAGTATCACTTGGGTAGCCGGCCCCCCAAGGTCAAGGATCGGGTGAACTGCGTCAATGCCCTGCTGCGGAATGCGCAAGGCACGTCGCGCTGCTTCATTGATCCGCGCTGCCGATACCTGATTCGCGATCTGGAGCGGGTGCAATGGCGCGCCGATAGTCATGGCAATACGCTGCCCCAACTGGACAAGACCGATCGCACCCTGACGCACTTGTCGGACGCGCTGGGGTACTTCATCGAGCGAGAATACGGGATGCGCGCCCAGGTCGGCGATATAGCGGCCCTAGGGTAAGGCTTCCGCGAGTCGCCACATGGGCCTCCAATTCACGGGGCGAATTTGACACCGACACGCGGCTGATAGGGCCGCGATAAGCCCCGAACGATATATGTAGACCACAGAGAGCTGACCCGTGTTCATTCTTTGGTCAGCACCTTCAGGTAGCAATTTCGAGAAAGAAAAAGAAAGAATACAAACAATGCAACTAATACAAAACATAAGCATACAAAACTGGCCCATCGATCAGCTGGTGTTCTACGCGCGCAACCCGCGCAAGAATGATGACGCCGTGGATCGCATGTGCGGCAGCATCCGCGAATATGGATTTAAGATTCCCGTGCTGGCGCGTAGCGACGGCGAAGTAGTAGATGGCCATTTACGTCTCAAGGCGGCACGCAAATTGGGAATGACCGAGGTGCCGGTGATCCTTTGCGATGAGTGGACCCCGGCCCAAGTGAAGGCTTTCCGTCTGCAGGTGAATCGGTCGGCCACCTGGGCCGAGTTCGACGATGAGTTACTCTCGCTGGAGTTGCAGGATCTGGTGGAGTTGAACTTCGATCTGGAACTCACCGGCTTCGAACCCCAGGAAATCGATCAATTACGGTTCAAAATTGACGATCAGGACCAAGCCGATATGGCACCGCCGCTGCCGGAGATCCCCAGCTCACGTCTTGGAGACTTGTGGATTTGCGGCGAGGGGGACTCTGCCCATCGCGTGCTATGCGGCGATGCCACCCAGCCGCAAACGGTGGCCCGCCTGTTGGGAAAGCGGCAGCCGTTGTTGATGGTGGCGGATGGTCCTTATGGTATCGAGCTAGATTCTGAATGGCGCGACCGCGCGGGCCTCAATGGCTGTGGCCCGGCCCAGGCCAGCTACATGAAGCATCGCACGGAGGGGCACACGCAAACCTGCATCTCAGGCGATACACGTGCGGATTGGTCGGAAGCCTTCGCGCTGGTCCCGAGTTTACAGGTGGCCTATGTCTGGCATGCGTCCGTGTTCACGCGAGAGGTTCTGGATGGCCTGCTGCGGATCGGCTTTCTGTATCCCCAGCAGATCATATGGAATAAAGGACGCACGGTGCTCACCCGGACCCACTATTGGTATCAACACGAGCCCTGTTGGTACGTGCGCAAGAAGAATGCGGCGTGGTACGGAAAAGCCGGTGAGAACTCCACGGTGTGGGGCTCGCCGTCCCCCAAATTCATCATGGGAGGATCGGACGAGCAGAAGTACGATCATCCCACGCAGAAACCGGTAGCGCTGATGCACAAGCCCATCCTCAATCACACTCGCCGCGGCGAGTGGGTGTATGATCCGTTCCTGGGATCGGGGACCACCCTGGCGGCGGCGGAAGTGACCGAACGCATGTGCTGCGGCATGGAATTGGATCCCCAGTATGTGGACGTGGCGGTGGCCCGCTGGCAAGCGTTAAGCGGCAAGGCGGCGCATCTGGAAGGTGATGGCCGGACCTTCGCAGAAATCGCTGCGGAACGTCGTCAGCAGGTGGAGGGAATGGCAAACTGGTTACCGAAGGAGCAGCGGGGATAACGGACGCCCTGCGTCGCGCCACGCGTGCCAGGGAGGTGAAGTGTTTGGGCCTCCCTGGCATGGATCGGCATGCCGCATCCAGTGGTACTTGCTTGGGACGGCGATGCTGTAGCTTCAAACGGTACAGGGGCTCGGGTCAGGGGTGACGCCCATGCGGCGGGCAAATTCAGGACTAGCCGAGCGACGGCCGACTGAGGTACCTTGCCCACATGCCTAACAAAGTCATACCTATTCCGGAGTCCGGCGATTCTAATAAGGACCGCACGGTCGCCGAGCGCCCTGTGCGCGTGATTTGCCATATGGGACTGGGAGGAGGAAGCTACGCCTTGGATATCTGGGGCCAGGCCTCGAAAATCAACCCGGTCCCTGCCCAGGTGCTGCCATTCCCCTCCCGCCCGATGGTGCCGGAAGCGGGCAAACAAACCAAACGCAGACGCGGAACTCGAAAGGGGAAGTCTCTGCCGAAAGAATAATCCCTCAGGGCCGAGGCGCGCACGCCAGCGCCGGCCTAAGGATTTCACTTGGGTGGTCGAGTACCCGTTTGGCTTTTCCGGTTGATTGCATCGAGTTGCTTGTCAACGAATACTCACCGCCTCCGTTAGGCGGACTTGCCTTCTCGCCCGAACCGAGCGTCCATGAAGAATAACTCTGGAGACCGGGAGAGCGTACTCTTTATGGACGAAGATAACTATCCAAGCATCGAACAATTGAACCATCTGAACTTGGCGCAACTGCGGGTGCGCTATCGCGAGGTATTTGGCGAAGAAGCCCGCACCGGGCACAGGCTGCATTTGGTGCGGCGTATCGCCTGGCGACTGCAAGTGCAGGCGCTAGGCGATCTGTCGGAGCGGGCCCGCCAACGAGCCCTGGAAATCGCCAACGATGCCGATTTGAAGACCCAAGTCCCCGCGCACTGGAAGGGCGGCGGCCCACCCGCCCCAGGCAGGTCGCCGCGGCCATCGGACCAGCGCCGCATCCCGCCTCCCGGAAGCCTGCTGCAGCGCGTGTATCAGGATCAGACCGTCGTGGTCAAGGTCCTGGCGGACGGGTTTGAGCACGAGGGTCAGCGCTATGCCTCGCTCAGTGCGGTGGCGCGCGCGGTGACCGGCACACGCTGGAATGGCCTGCTATTCTTCGGCCTCACGCAGCGCAGAAAGGGCAAGGGCCATG
>DATGIY010000539.1:0-5261 GCA_035295475.1 Terriglobales bacterium | reverse complement strand
TGGCGGTAGTTTCGACGGGCGCGGTCTGGTTTGGACTGGCCCCCGTGTCTACGTAGCCGTCCGCGATCTTGATGTATGCGTCCTCGCGAAGTTTCTGCAGGTAGGCCCGCAGCGCGGGCTGCATCTTCTCCATGATCAACGCGTTTTGAACTTTTCCCTCGATCTCGCTAAGAGGAGGAATTCCGGCCTGCTGGTGTTCGGTGACTTTGAGGATGACGAAGCCCTGCTTAGTGCGAATGGGCTTGGAAACTTCGCCCGGCTTCATGGCGAAGGTGACGTCTTCCAGTTCCTTAGCCAGGGTGCCGCGCTTGAAATAGCCGAGATCGCCGCCCTGGGCGGCGGTGGGGCCGTCGGAATCTTTCCTGGCGACGTCGTCAAACTTGGCGCCCTTCTGAATCTGGTCGTAGACCTGGTCGGCCTTGGCCTGAGCCGCGGCTAAGCGCTGTTCGTCGCTGATGGAGGCGGCGGTCTTGGGATCTTCAGTGGGTTTAGGCTCGGTGGAAACCAGGATTTCGCTGAGCCGCACCTGCTCGGGCTGCTCCATTTCGCTGCGATGGTCGTTGTAATACTTCTGGATTTCCTCGGGGGTGATATTGATTTTGCCGCCGACTTCCTGCTGAATCACCTTTTGGGTGATGATGTTTTCCCGCAGGTTTTCCTTGAACTCCTCGTAGGAGACGCCCTGAGCCTCGGCCGCCTTGGCCAAATCCTCCATGGTGGCCAAATTCATCTGCTTGCGGATTTCGTCCAGACGCTTGACCAGATCGGTTTCCGCGGTAATGCCGAGGTCATCGCCCTTTTGCAGCAAAAGCTGCTGATCGATCAAGTCGCGGAGGACATTCTTCTGGCGCTGGGAGATCTCCTGCGGGTCAGCGTTCTGCTGTTCGCCTTCCTGCTGTACCTGCTGCTCACTTTTCTGGTACTCGGAGCGGGTAACGATGTGATTGTTGACGCGGGCAATAATTTCTTCGACCACGGTGCCCGACGGCTTCACTTCCGACTTGGACCGGTCGTCAGCCGCGAGCAACGGCAACGCAATAAGGATGATAAGGAAGACGATAATTGGCGAGAGATGGCGTTTCATGATCTGCTGCTGAACCTGGGTCCTGTAAGTCTCTGGAGTGAAGTTGCTTCCCATTATTGTACATCGGGCAGGGGCTTGGAGCCCGGGATACGGCTGGGCGGGGGAATGCGTCTGACTGCTATCATAATGAGTTTTTGTTCCAGCCACATACGTGTCAGGCGGCGGGAGGGAAAAACTATGAAGATGCTGCTGGTTGCAAGCGTCCTCGGCCTATTAGGCAGCTTCTGTTACGCAGCTCAAATGGCAAGATCCGGCAGTGTCCCTGACCTGAAGCAGCTAAACGAAATGACGGCGCGGTTTGCGCCAACGCCGATCAAGGTGGATACGTCCGGGCTCTCGTCCGGCAACCGCCCGGCGCTGGTGAAGCTGATCGAGGCGGCGCGGATTCTCAACGACATTTACATGCAGCAGCTGTGGCCGGGGGACCGCGATCTGTACAGCAAACTGCAGAACGGGCGCAAGCCGCTGGAGCGGGCACGGCTGCACTATTTCTGGATTAACAAGGGGCCTTGGGACGACCTCAATAACTTCAGGGCATTTATTCCGGGAGTTCCGGAACGCAAGCCTCTGGGAGCGAATTTCTATCCCCAGGACATGACGCGGGAACAATTTGAGAGCTGGGCGAAGGGATTGCCGGAGAAAGACCAGGAACAAGCCCGGGGCTTTTTCACCGTGATTCGCTGGCAGAGCAAGGGCAAGCTGGGCTGGATTCCCTACAGCCAGGAGTATCGTCCGCAACTGGAGCAAGCGGCCGCGTTGCTGCGGCAAGCGGCTACGCTGACCGACAATGCTTCGCTGAGGAAATTCCTCATGAGCCGGGCGGCTGCGTTCCTATCTAACGATTATTACCAGAGCGACATGGACTGGATGGACCTGGATTCGCCACTGGACATCACGATTGGGCCTTACGAGACCTATACCGACGAACTCTTCGGCTATAAAGCGGCGTTCGAAGCGTATGTCAACCTGCGCGATGAAAAAGAAACCAGCAAGCTGGCAGCATTCGGGCAGCACTTGCAGGAGATCGAAAACAACCTGCCGGAAGCGCCGCAGTATCGGCGGGCGCATCTGGGTGCGCTGGCGCCGATCCGTGTGGTGGACGAGATGCTGAGCGCGGGCGACGGCGAGCATGGCGTGCAGACCGCGGCTTACAACCTGCCCAACGATGAGCGAGTAGTGCAGCAAAAAGGCAGCAAGAGGGTGATGCTGAGAAATATTCAGGAAGCCAAGTTCCAGACGGTGCTGGTGCCGATCGCGCGGCGGGTGCTGCCGCCGGGGGCGGATAAGGACGTCAACTTCGACATGTTCTTCACGCACACCGTAGCGCATGAACTGATGCACGGGCTAGGCCCACAGCAAATCAAGGTGCAGGGCCGCGAGACCTCGGCGCGGCAGGAACTGAAAGAGCTTTATGCCGCGATCGAGGAAGCCAAGGCGGACGTGACGGGACTGTTCGCGCTGCAGTACATGATGGATCACAGCCAGCAGATGGGACTGATGAGTGTGCTGCCCAGCGATGAGGCGGCGCAGCGGCAACTGTATACGACGTTTCTGGCCTCCGCGTTCCGCAGCATACGTTTCGGGCTGCACGAGGCGCACGGCCGCGGCACCGCGGTGCAGCTGAATTACCTGCTGGACAAGGGAGGGTTTACGGTAAATCCTGATGGCACCTTTTCCGTGAACATGGCCAAGATCAAGGATGCGGTGCGCGACCTGGATCATGAATTCCTGACCATCGAGGCAGAAGGGAACTACGCCGGAGCCAAGCAGATGCTGGAGCACTACGGCGTGATCCGGCCGGAGGTACAGAAAGCGCTGGACCGGCTGCACGATATCCCGGTGGACATTGAGCCGCAATTCGTTACCGCCGATGAACTGGCGCCGGCGAAGAAATAGGTTGCCCAAGTTCGGAGTTTCAAGTTTCGAGTTTCAATAATGAGAAGCTATCCCACCACGAACCAAAGCGAGGGAGGGGCGCTGTTCCTCAGGGGCTAAAGCCCAGATTCACCGTTGCTCTTCACTGCAGGCCTGAAGGCCTGCTCCACCCAAATGCAAACCACCCGAATTCTATTTTCATCCGCATCCATCTGCGGCAAGGAAGTCACGAGCTTTGGGGTGGCGCAGCGCTTTAGCGCTGCAAAGATGCTTACCTCAGACAGCGGCCTTAGCCGCTGAGGTAAGTTCTGAATGTACCTCAGGGGCTAAAGCCCAGCCTGTATGCCGCTCTGAGCGGCGCGACTGAAGCCGCGCCCTTTCAAAGCGGATTTACTCTTTAGGGCGGATTTATGAAATAGCTTCTGAGTCCTCTGGTCTCGAAACTCGAAACGTGAAACTTGCCTTTGAAACCTGTGAAACCTTAATCAGCTAGAAAGCTCAGATTCAATCTGCATTCATCCGCGTCAATCCGTGGCAGGTTTGAAGTTACTTGCGAACCAGCGCGATGGCGGTCACGTCATTGTGCAGCAGGGGAGCGTGGGCGAATTCTTCCACCTGATCCAGGATCCGACGGCACAAGGCGGGAGCCTCGGTGGGCGGCAGGGCGTGAAATTGCTGACGGAGGCGCTCGAGGCCGTATTCCTCGCCCCGGTACTTGCTTTCCAACAAACCCCGGGACACGAGCAATAAAGATGCGCCCGCCTGCAAGACCCGGACGTGGGCGTCGTAGGTGGCGTGGGAAAAGAGGCCCATGGGGACGGCGCCGGCGACGAGAAGGTCAATTTCGGAGTTGTGCTTCAGCAGGCCGGGCGTGTGTCCGGCGTTGCAATAGGAAATGGTTCCCACCAACTCGTTGAGGCAGCCGAGGAAGGCGGGGGAGTGGTGAACGCCTCCGGCAGCGGCAAGAACGGCGCGGTTGAGGAGAAGGGCAAGCTCAGCTAAGGCATCGTTGTCGTTGACGTGATCGCTGGCGAAGAGGCGCGGAACCTGGGCGCGAAAAACATCCTGCACGGCAGCGGCGATGTCCATAGCTTCTGCGCGTTTTCCCGCGAAATCGAAGAGAGCGAAGGCGAGGCGGGAGGCGCCCAGTTCAGCAAAATCAAAAAAGTCTCCTCCCATGCGGGCGAAAGCATATTCGGCGCCAACTTCCACGCTTCTGGTCCTGGGCAGGGGAGAGCGCTGGGGCAAGCGGCGGGCGAGACCGGGGGCAGCGCTTTGGAAGGAGAAGCGCATGGGCGGCAAAGTAGCACAAGCGGTGAGGGGCGGCAATTGTTTCCTGTTTGCAGACCTAAGCTCAACCGCCGAGACGCGGAGAGCGCAGGGAAGTGATCAAACACTGATGGATCACCAAAAGCTGGTGGCTGGCCGTAATCTTCCCGGCTGTTGGCGCTCCATTGGCGAGGCACTGGACGTATCAGTGGTGAAACTGCTCCGGCCCGTGAGGCTATTTGCCGTACTTGTTCTGCAGGAAGGTGCCCACTTCGTTTTCCAGGCCGGCATAGTCGCAGTGTATGGTGGCGCGCAGGGCGGCTTCGGTGGAGCTGCCTTCGGCAATGCGCCGCAGGATGCGAACCAGGTCATCCATGCCGTAGGTGTCACGAATATATTCGGCTGTGGCGAGCGACTCATCGTAGGCCAGGCGGGCTTCGGGCGCGCTGAAATGAACGAAGCTGCCGTCCATCAGGTTGAAGGGCAAGGCCTGATGGCTGACCATGAGTTGTCCCAGGCGGCGTCCGAAGGGGGCCGCGGTGCGAGGCTCCAGCAACTGGGCAATGCCTTCGTGCAGCCACTGCGGACAGCGGCCGGCGCTGAGCTGATTGATGAAGGAGTGCGCCAGCTCATGTTTGAGCACGCGGGCGAGCTCGGGCGTTATATCGGTCAAGCCGCTGACCGGAATGCGCAGCTTGCCATCGTTGATGGCGTTGCTCCATCCGGGCGCCTGGGTGACATCAAAAAACTCCTGCTCGGTGTAGAGCACCACGGGAATGCTGTAGCGCGGCTGACCGTCCAACTGGGTGGACAGGTCGTTGTAATCGGCGTCCAGGGCCTGCAGCAGCTGGCGGCGGAATTCGTCCGAGGTCTGCCGGCCTGCGTAGCGCAGGGTGAAGTGGCCGGTCTCGCGTTCGGAGAAGTTGGCTTCGGTGGCGACCTCGCGCTGGGCTTTGGCCAGGAACTGCTCCACCCTCGAATCGGGGCGGAGCTCGAGCGAACGCTTCCACGAAGTGATGGCTTCCTTGGTGCG
>DATGIY010000538.1:0-3838 GCA_035295475.1 Terriglobales bacterium | reverse complement strand
CTCAATGAGGCGTTCCTTCGCTTCGAGCGCATGGAGTGTGGTGCGGAGGCGGTCGCGATCCTTTTCGCCAGCCAGCAGATTGGCGACGCCCTCGATGAAGATGGCCGGCGTCGCTCCGGTTTCCGCTTCGAGCGCGCCCTTGCGATACAGTTCTTCGAGCGAGCGCATCAGGCGGTCGTATTCGTTGCGTTCCTGCTCGATGCGGCGCGCCAGTTCCGTGCGCAGCTTATCCAGTGTCCAGCCGCGAAAATTCTCGTTGATGTAGCGCGAAGCCGAGTCCAGATCTGTCTGGCTCAGGTCCCGGCTCATGCGCAGCACCCGGTCGCGCACCACGCCCGCCCGGGTTACCACCACGGCCAGCACCTTCTGCTCCGCCAGCCGGGAAAAGTACACATGGTCCAGGGCATTGCGCGATCCGCCCATGGTCATGGTCACGCCCACGCTATGCGAAATCAGCGACAGCACGTGCGAGGTCCGCTCCATGAACTCGTCTGGATTGCTGATCCCCTGCAGCGCGCCTTGAATCATGTTGGCGTCCGCCGGAGCGATCTGCGCTTTGCCCGTCAGTTGCTCCACGTAATAACGGTAGGCAGCGCTGGTGGGAACGCGGCCCGCCGACGTGTGCGGCTGCTCCAGATATCCGGCATCGGACAGATCAGCCATAACGTTGCGAATAGTGGCCGCGCTCAGTCCTTCGCGGCTGCCACGCGCCAGCGTACGTGATCCCACTGGCTCGCCCGTGGAGATGAACGTCTCCACGATGGCGGTCAAAATCTCCCGTTCCCGCTCTCCGATCGATCCGGGCTGTCCCATTGCTGCTTCAACGCAAGCCGGCCGCAAAATACCGCGGACGGCTCACAACTTCTCCTAAGTACTTTAGATGCTGTCGCTTAGCCCAGGATTCACGGCCGCAGATCATACCTGCGGCGCGCTCCGCCTGGCGGCGGACAGCTTGACCACGCCCGGCATCAAGGATAGCTTAATTTCCTTCGTGTCAAAACTGCTAAAAGTCACCCGCAGGTGGTTCTTGAAGGCTGCGGCTGCATTCGGCGGAGGCAGCGCGCTTGCGGCTACGCCGGTAATCAACAAAATGTCCAGCAAACTTGAAGGTAAGCCCGCCAGCTCGGAACGTCACCCTGGGATTGTGGTCATAGGCGCCGGAGCCTTTGGCGGCTGGACCGCCCTCTATCTGCTGCGCCGGGGGGCTCAGGTTACCCTCATCGACGCCTGGGGACCGGGCAATTCGCGCGCCAGCTCTGGGGGCGAGACCCGCATCATTCGTGGCACCTACGGTCCCAACCAGCCCTACACCAAAATGGCTGCCCGGGCGCTGCAGCTCTGGCAGGAGAACCAGAAGCGCTGGAACCGCGTTCTTTTCCGCCGCACCGGCGTGCTGTGGATGGTAGCGCGCGAGGATGACTCCTTCGAAAAAGGCTCGCTGCCCATGCTCAAGGAGGCCGGCCTCCCCTGCGTGGAGATGAGCTATAACCAGCTTTCCGCTACTTATCCGCAGGTCAACTTCGATGGTGTGCGTTGGGCCATTTTTGAGCCGGAGAGCGGCGGGCTCATGGCCCGGGAAGCCTGCGCCGCTGTGCGTGACGCCTTCATAGCGGAGGGCGGGAAGTATTTGCCGGGCTCGGTTTTGCCGCCTCAGATCAGCGGTGGGGAACTGGGTGAGATCGTTCTCCAATCCGGGCTGCACATCCATAGCGGTCGCTACGTGTTCGCCTGCGGCCCCTGGCTGGGCAACATGTTCCCCGACGTGATCGGGGATAAGATCCGGCCCACCCGGCAGGAGGTGTTCTTCTTCGGTCCCGCCGCGGGGGATGTGCGGTTCAATCTGGAAAAGATGCCCATCTGGGTGGATCACGGCGAGCGCTTCTTCTACGGTTTTCCGGTAATCGAGCGGCGCGGCTTCAAGATTGCCGACGATACTCGTGGCCCGATGTTTGATCCCACCAACGGCCAGCGGATCGCCAGCGCCGAAGGATTAGCCAGCGCCCGCGAGCATCTCGGTCTGCGTTTCCCGGATTTGAAAAGAGCTCCGCTGTTGGAATCACGGGTTTGCCAGTATGAGAATTCGCCCGACCAGAATTTCATTATGGATCGCCATCCGCGCGCGGCCAACGTGTGGCTGCTGGGCGGCGGTTCCGGCCACGGCTTCAAGCACGGCCCCGCGGTCGGCGAGATGGTCGCCGATTTGGTGATGACCGAAAAGGCTCCCAACCCGCTGTTCGCCCTCTCGCGCTTCAGCCGGTGAATTGCGGCGAGGACACCCTCGCCCGCCCTCCGCCGGGGGGCGTCATCCCGAACGGCTTCAGCCGTGACGGATTTGGCGCGCGCCAACCAGCCACTCCTGTGAGCTGAAATGTCCGCATGTCTTCCCGAGCGAGACCCGAGTTGGGAGGGAAGCGCGAGTCGAAAGACCCTGCGCTTGCTCAGTTCGCCTCCAAGGCCAATGGAATTCTCGGCGGAATCCGCCTAAGCCTCCCAGCTGCGTTTTGTGCAGGGCCGTCACCGTTTTGCAATAACCTTAATAGATATCAAGTGCTATCAATGTGTACCATCTAGTACATATTTTCCCTTGAACGCTGCCGTTAATAGGGGTATGCTCCTGAATTGCAAGCTGTGGGGGCTTGCAGGTAAATGCCCCGGCCTCGTCCTTATTCCTGCCCGATTTGTGGGCGGCTGACCATTCGACCACTACTCGAGAAAGTTGGAATCACAGCCACCCTTGACGATGAGTTGCGCAACGTTGGCGGGCTATCCGCTTTCATGTGCGCCGACAACGGTCACATCTTCTTTGTTATGAACAAAGACCTTGAGTTTGGTATGGCCAGCGGACAGGTTACAGGCACTTAGCCTTCTATCTGCCCGCCACTCTTGCGAGCCAATTCTGGCGGAGATTGACGGAAAACGGCCGAAGCGTGAGATCGCTTGCGTGTTAGATTGTGTGCTTCACATGTCCGTATCGGGGGGGAATCCGCTGCCATGTCTGCGTTGCCGAAACCACAAATAGCAAAGCATGTGGTCTGCGTTTCGTGGGTTCCTACACTTGCTGGCACACGCGAGATGCTGCTCAGGGAGGCCGGGTGTCAAGTTACTTCTATCGTAGGCGCGCAAGCAGTCGAGAGGCTGCGGCAGATTCAGCAGACCGACCTGCTGGTTCTGGCACATTCGGTTCCCCGTTCCGAAAAGCAGAAGGTGCTTGAAATCTTTCGGCATACCTGCAAAGCTCCAATCCTTTCTCTTCTAGCCCCGCATCAGGAGAAGCTCCCCCAGGCCGATTTTGCAGTAGAGGCGACTAGTCCAGCCGATTTCGTCCGGGTAGTGCAAGAGATTCTCGCTGAGTAATTACGCTGATTTCGTCCGCCTTTCTGGGACCCTTTATCGACCGTTCACGCGAAGCAGGATTTTGCGGGTGGCGTTCTCTGCAACTGCGCGCCCTTGGAAGTACGTGGAGTAAGCTCACTAGCGATTTTTTTCTTCTGTCTCCCTGAGCGAGCGAGACCCGAGCTGGCGAGGGAAGCGCGAGTCGAAGGACCCCTGCGTTTGCTCAACCCGCCTGCAAGATCAATGGAGGCATCTGGCTGAATTTTCAAGCGCTGCCAAAGCTTGCTGCTGCGGCCACGGCATCAGGATGAACCGCAATCATGCTGTGCACGTTGGTCAGCTTCAGCACGTCCTCCACCAAACCCTTGGCGCCCGCCAGACGCAGTTCGCCTCCGCTCTGCTTGACCAGACCACAAACCATCATGATGATGCCGATGCCGGTGCTGTCCACGCGGCTGACATTGCTCAGGTCGAGAACGACTTTCTTTTCCTTGTCGCGCACCAG
>DATGIY010000537.1:0-2719 GCA_035295475.1 Terriglobales bacterium | reverse complement strand
TACAGGTGTCCGATATTGTCGGGATGGGTCTTCCAGTCGATTTTCATCTCGGGAAAGGTGGTGGTGCGGTACAAGTGCTGCAGTTCGGTAACAGCTCCGCGGATCTCCAGCTGCTTCGTGTTCTCCAGCTGGGGATATTTGCTGGCATAAAAGTTGCGGATCGCCGTGGCAATGCCTTCCATGGCCTGCTCGGTAGTGGGGTAGCTGGCGGTCAGCACAGTCACGCCTTGCTGCTTGATGTAGGGCAAGGAGGAATCGATTCTTCGCGACAGCAAAGACTGGTCCACCGCCCGATCCGGCGGCACGTAGATGTGGGTCGGGCGGTTGTGGCAATCCACACAATCCATGCGCCGGTGCGGCAGAGTATCGATTTTTTCCTTGTTGAGAGGAGCATCCTTCGCCATGTACTCCGTCACCCGGCCTTGCATATCCTTGACGCGGACATAAGGAATCGCCTCGCGCGTCTTATCGGCGGTCACGTAGGTGATCTCGTTGGCGATATTCATATGCCAGTGAATGCCCGCGGTCATGCCGATTCCCGGATCTCCTCCCCCGGTTTTAATCAGCAAGCGGATTTGCCGCGGCGTGTTTTTCTCGTCATACCCGTAATGCGTGATCACCTTCAGCTGCGCCCCGTAGAACTTGCGCGGCCAGTGGCACTGCTCGCAGGTTTCCTGCGCGGGCCGCAGGTTCTCGACCGGAGTTGGAATTGGGCGTGGAAAGCGTTTGAACAACGTGGCGTAAACCTGGCGCGCGCCGGAAAGCTTCGAGCGCACGTACCAGGTCGCTCCCGCTCCCACGTGGCAATCCACGCAACGTACCCGGGCATGAGGCGAGAGTTGGTAGGCGGTGAATTCCGGGTTCATCACCGAATGGCAGAGCTGGCCGCAGAATTGAACCGAATCGGTGAATTCATATCCCCGATAACTTCCTACCGCGCTCAGCACCACGAATACCACTACAAAGGCAAGGAAGAAGGCCACCGTGCTGCGTTGCGCCGGCTCATTCAGGTCGAGGTGGGGATAGACGGGACCTTCCACTCCGGCCTGCTGCAGCCGTTGCCGGCGCGCCAGCCACATGCCCAGGGGAACCAGCGCCAGTCCCAAAATAAGGAATCCGGGCAGGATCATGTACGCCAGAATTCCTACATACGGACTGTGACGCGGGGAAAAAACATCGATCAGAAAAAGAAACAGAATATTGGCCAGGCTGACCAAAGCCAGGGCAGCCCCAATGGCCGCCAGCGGATGACGAAAGCGATTGATGATGCCGCGTCGGTTTTGGTCAGCTTCGATCTGTGGGTCGTTGTCCATGACGTCCATGACTGAAGATCAATCCCTCCCTGAGTGTTATTTCTCCCGCGACGTCACTTCTTCGCGCTTTTCCAGGTCTCGCTCTGGTTCTTGACTTGCCGGCCCGGCTTTCACTCCATCTCCGTTGCCGCTGGGTGCCGCCTCGCCTTCCGCGCCGTTTGTGCCGACGGCCGCCTGTTCGGCGTGCACCGCTTCGACCAGAGCCTCGGAATCCAAGCCGTGCTCTTCGCGGTAGTGCTCCAGCGACATTTTGCCGTCGTACCACGCCCAGTTCATGGGGTAGATATCGGGGTCGAAGAACACCTGGTAGAAGTGCCAGGCCACGATGGCCAGGGTCGCCAGCACCGCCTCGTAAAAGTGCACGGCGGCAGCCACGTCCAGCCACCAGCGCGGAATCAGGTCGCCGACCGTGACCTTGGCCCACAACATAATCCCGGTACCCGCCATCACCACCATGCCCCAGACCAGCGCCCAATACTCGGCTTTCTCCGCGTAATTGAAGCGGCCAAACTGCGGCTTGTCCGGCCGGAACCCCAGGTAATGGCCGACGTTTTGAAGAGCGTCTTGCGCGTCCTTGATTCCCAACAGGAAATCCCGCACCAGCCGGCGCCCATCGCGAGTGATGGCGGCATACACGATGTGATAGAAGCCGAGCGAAATGAGCACCACCGCCGCGACGCGGTGCACGATGCCGCGCACCCGCTCTCCGCCCACCATGGCGGCAAACCAGGAATCGGGAAACTTGAGCGCAAAGCCGGTGATCACCAGCACAAAGAAGCTGGTCAGCAGAATCAGGTGCTGCACGCGCTGGTTGCGGCTCATCCGCGGCATCACACGGTGCTCGGCTTTGCGCCGTAGGATGGCCTTCACCCGCCAGATCAGAAAGTTATGCGCCAGCATGGCGCCGATCACCGCCAGGATCATGCTGATGTAGAAGCGGCGCACCCAGCGCACAGCCACGCTGCCGGTATCGGCGGAGAGCGGCGCATCCACGTGCACCTTGGCCAGCACGAACTTATCCGTGACCCCTGGATGGCACTGGCCGCAGGTCTTCACCAGATTGGCGCGATTGATGGTGGAATGCGGATCGGACGAGGGCAGGATGTTGTGCACGCCATGGCAACTGGCGCAATTGGCCACCACCTGCGAGCCCAGGCGCGAGGCCAGGCCGTGATAGCTGTCCATGTACGTGCTGACGCGGTGGCCCGGAACGCCGAATTCCTGGGTCAGACGAACACCCTCATGACAGCGGGCGCAGGTGACCTGGGCCACCGAGTGCGACGAAACCGGAGAACTGGGATCTAGCGGCGCTTTGATGGAGTGAATGCCGTGGCAGTCGGTGCATACCGGAGCTTGCCAGTTGCCGCGGGCGATAGCCTGCCCGTGAATACTTTGCGCATAAACCT
>DATGIY010000536.1:0-3809 GCA_035295475.1 Terriglobales bacterium | reverse complement strand
GGCGGACGAGGGCGTCCGCCGCTCCACGAGGACGGGGTATTCCCGTCCTCCGCCCGTGTATTTGGGACTCTAGTTTCATGCCACTGGCTGGGCGGACGAGGGCGTCCGCCGCTCCACGAGGACGGGGTATTTCCGATATCGCCGGATTTTTCTGGTTTACCAACCTTTTTCGCTATCTTTCCATCTTCTTTTGGGCATATACTCGCGGCCCGTTGGATGCTTTGGGACAGCTCGGAAATCTGTAAGCCGGGAGGTAGCAAATGCGTATCTGCGACCTGATCAAAGAGCAGGATACGTACCAGGCGGAACTGGGACACACCGTTCTCGAAACAGTGCGAGCGATGGTCGATCGCAATATCGGCGCGGTGCCGGTGTTGCACAACGGAAAACTGGTCGGGATTTTCTCCGAGCGCGACCTGATGCGGCGGGTGGTGGCTGAAGCCCTCGATCCCCGCTCCACCTGTATGGCCGAGGTCATGACCGACGACCCGCTGACCATCAGCACCAATGAAGACCTGGAAACCTGCATGACGCTGATGCGCCGCCACGGTTTCCGCCATCTGCCGGTCTGCCATGACGGCCACCTGGTCGGCATGGTCTCGCTGCGCGACATCCTGCTGCACGATTTGAGTGAAAAGGACGACGAGGTGCGCATGATGCGCGCCTATATCCACTCCATGCCCGACGCTTAGGGTTAGGGCGTTCAGCGCCGGCGAAAGATCGCTTTCGCGAGATGGAAGCTTGCCGAGGGGAGGTCACGAGGACTCCCCATCCCCCCTGTAGCACGAAGGTAACCTTGCCCAAAGTTGCCTGCAACGGTAACGTTACTGGCGATTACCGCAGTGCATTGAACATTAGATTGGGAAACGCTACCTTAGGCATTACCAGGGACGACATTTCTGCGCGGGAGGCGTATGGGGTTGTCCGCAGTGTCTTTTGCCGCTGGCTTCGGAAGCCGCCGCATCCATGAAAAGAAGCAGCAAGACGAGCTCTGAATGAGCGTTGATCAATGAGCGATAAAATCAAGATCCTGTACTACGCGCTCTGGATCCTGCACCCCGTCCTAGAGGCGGGAGTTGCAACGTTCATGGTTCGCCGCGGCCTGATCCGGCAATTCAAATTCTTCTTCGCCTATATCCTCGCCCAGCTCCTGACCTTTGCAATAATCTTTCCCGCCTATTGCTGGCGCAGCTATTTCCTTTGTTTCTATCTGTACTGGGCCTTTACGGCCATCAGCGTGACGTGCGGGTTCCTGGTCATTCACGAAGTGTTTGTCGATGTCTTCCGCTCGTTTCATACCTTGCGCGATCTGGGCAGCGTGCTGTTCAAATGGGCAGGCTTAGTGATGCTGCTGGTCGCGGGGGTGGTCTCGGTGTCGAACACTGCGACGGATCTGCCGGCAGTGATGCAAGCCATTGTGACGGCGCAGCGCTGCGTGCGCATTGTGCAGGTAGGGATGGTACTGTTCCTGCTCTTTTTCGCGCATTACGTCGGGGTCAGCCGGAAGCAGTTGAGCTTCGGGATTGCACTGGGTTTTGGCTCTTTCGCCGTGATCGAGCTGATCCTGATCTGCTCCTGGGTCGGTCAGCACCTCACCGGTCCGTGGATGAGCGTTGCCAACATGACCGCCTACAACAGCAGCCTGGCGTTATGGCTGGGCTATGTCTGGGTGAAACGACCGGCTCGCGATGCTTCGCTGTCTCTGCTGCAGCCGCAGCGCTGGGAGCAGAGCCTTTCCGACATCCATCATCCGGTTCCGGCCGATTCGCTGATTCCCATGTTTGAGGGGATGGTGGATCGCGCGCTCTCCCGCACACCGCATGAGCCGGCGCCGGCCCTTCCTGAGAGCGCCGTTTCCGCCCGGGCTGCGGCCGTGGGAGGCCGCTTCGCCGAAATGCTGCGGGGACCAAAGCCCTAGACCAATCCGCTCCTATTTCCTGTCTCCCAACCCTCGCCTGGTACTTCCTGTTCGGAAATTGTAAAGACTATGCAGTGAAATGGTCCTCAATGAGGCCAACTCATTAACCTCAAGCACAACCTTGCCCTTTGCGTGTAAGTCTAGATTTATGGGGTTGATAACTAGTGTGCTGGATGGCTAGTGCGGTGGAGGAACGGGGAGAGTCACGCGCACGGGTGAAAATTGTTGCACATTAAATTTGACACGTGTCCTATAATGCGGCTCCGCGTGGAAGTTGTCCCAGTTGTAAGACCTACGCGGATATAGGAGACACCCATGAAACGTTCACTCAGGATCACGATCCTGATGGTAGGACTAGTGGGCACATTCATTGCAGCTGCCGTCCAACAGGTTCCCGCCGCGGACGGCGGCCCGCTGATGCTGTGCCCACCCGGACAAAAAAACTGCCAAACAACCTTGCCACCGCAGTAGACGCTGGGCAGGGTGGTAACCGCAAGGTCACCAAAGTAACCATGCCGTAACTGTTACCTGGGCCGAAAACAGGGCTTGTCATCTTCGGGCTGTCGGGACTCATATAAACCCGCCGGCCCCTATTTTTTGCCCGGCCGTTTCTGCCCTGCAGGCTTGTTTCCGGTAAATCTTCAGCGAGGGATACGGAGCGCCTTTTCAAGCGCGCTTCGCAGCTCGGCTGCACTGAAGATGGGCGGCTGGCACGAAGAGCCGGAGCACAGGACCGCGAATGATTTCCCCGATTGAAGCTGGGGAAGATTCGGAATGGTGGCGGCCAATGCAGGTGGAAGGTTCTGGGCGTCGGCCTGATTCGCCGCGAGGCGCAGAGTGGTTTTGGGGAAAGCGAACGGCGCAACGGCTGTCGCGTATAGTTCGTCGGCAAGGTTGCCGGAGTCCTCCCCGGCGATCACTACGATCTGCACGGGACTCTCCAGCAAATGGACGACGGCCGTTCCATAGGTGGCCGCAAAAATTCCAAACTGTTCGGCCACGCCGGCAAAGGTTTCGAGCGTTGTCTCCGCCTTATCGTGGTATGCGGCATCGCCGGTGTAATGGTGCAGGCGCGCCAGCGCAATGGCAGCCATCGGGTTACCGGCGGGCGTCGGAGAATCCTGCAACGGCTTGCGCCGGGCAGCGAGCACGCCCAGGCTCTTGCCATCCGTCGCAGGTTCGCTGTCGAAGAAGCCTCCGGAAGTCGCGTCGAAGAAGCGGGCAATCATTGTGTCGGCAATGGCGCGCGCAAACTTGAAGTAGCTGAGATCGGCCGTGGCTTCATAGGCGTCGAGGCAGGCGAGCGCGGTGAAGGCGTAGTCTTCGAGCATCCCGGGCACTTCCCGGTGCTCGGCCTTCGGATCGGAATAGGCGACCACATGCAGCAGAGTACTGCTGTCGCTGGCGGTTCCGGGGTTCCCACTTCTCGCAACACCGGCGAGAAGTGGGGCACCCACGGTTTGGTTTTTTCCTTCCGGCTTCCATGCGTGCGCTAGCACTCGGTCTAGCGAGCGCAACGCGAAGCGCCGGGCTTCGTCCAGATGCAACACCTTGGCTGCTTCCAGGTAGGCAGAAACGCACAAGCCATTCCAACTGACGTATACGGTCTTATCGACGTAGGGCGTGGGACGCTCGAGGCGCGCCGCATACATCTTCTTCTTCGCCGACGCCAGCAACTCTTTCACTCGCTCCAGCGGCAGGCTCAGGCGCTGGGCGATTTCTTCTACCGACGCGCGCACATGGAGGACATTCTTCGCGGGATTGTGATGCATCTCTCCGACTTCGTTGATGTCGTAATGCAGGGCGGCAACCTGGGCTTCTTCTTCGGTTAAGACCGCGCGGGTTTCGGCGAGCGTCCAGGTGAAGTAGTCGCCGTCATCGTCCATGTTGA
>DATGIY010000535.1:0-7634 GCA_035295475.1 Terriglobales bacterium | reverse complement strand
CTGCCGGAAAGCCTGGCTCACAAAGGTGTTCACTACCAGGTCCAGCCGCAAGCGGCAAAAATTATCACTCACTCCAAACAAGGTGCCCAGGCGAAAAATAATGGCATTCTTGTTCTCCAGGTGGTTCTCTGCGGATACTTTAGTAGCCGCGTAGAGGGACAGCGGACTCAGACTGGAGTGTTCCGTCAGAATGCCTCCGTTTTGTGCGCCATATACGGAACAACTGGATGTGAACACGATGCGCCCTGTGAAGTTGTTGGCCAACCAGGAGACGCTCTTTTCGTTGACTTCCGTGGTGACAGCCGGACTCAGGGCGCAGGCGCGGTCGCCAACCACCGCCGCCAGCCATACCACGGCATCGGCCCACGCCAGCTGGTCCGCGAGGCGTTCTCGGTCGCGCACGTCGCCATAAACGAAATCTACCGGTTTGCGGTAGCACTCCTCATAGACGAGCGCGTCATAAACCCGCGGGCGGTGTTCACTCGCCAGCAGCGAATCCACAACGGCGCCTCCCAAATATCCGGCGCCACCTACAACCAGGACTTTCATGGCCAGAAGCCTCCTATCCCGTGTTTTCGTAGTGAGATTAACTGCAGCCCCGGCGTCGCCGAATGGGCAAGCGGGCGGCCTCAGCAGTGGGGGGAGGGTACGAGTATCACGCAACCAGGGGAACGGCATCGATAGCTGTCTCCGATGCCGTGTCCTCGGAGAGCGGAAGCAACACTCTTCCCTTCAGGATGTACTGTCGATGACAGGCTGGGCAGGTGGGAGTGAGGTCGTGGTCCGGTAGGCGCGTGCCGCAATAGCACATCCATCCTTTTTGCCGCGCGGGAACGCCGGTCATCAGGGCGTAATCGGGCACATCGCGCGTGACCACGGCTCCGGCCCCGATAAAACAGTACCGCCCTAAGGTGATGCCGCAGACGATGGTGGCGTTCGCCCCGATCGAAGCGCCTTCCTTCACCAGGGTTCGCTTGTACTCATGGCGGCGGACCACGTGGCTGCGCGGATTGATCACATTGGTAAACACCATGGAAGGCCCGCAGAAGACGTTATCCTCCAGCTCGACTCCCGTGTACACCGAGACGTTGTTTTGGATTTTTACGTTGTTGCCGATCCGGCATTCGGGGCTGATCACAACGTTCTGTCCCAGATTACAGTTGGCGCCGAGCTTGCTGCCGCTCATGATGTGGGAAAAATGCCAGATTCGCGTGCCCGCGCCTATCTCACACCCGGGGTCGATCACCGCGCTGGAATGGCTGAAATAGGCGGGCTCGGCGGGCTGAACCTCCACCGGACGGCCTTGCTGGTTCAGCGAGCGGCCGCATGCCTCCAGCAATTGCAGCACCTGAAGCCCGCTCTCTCCGTCGGTTCTTGGCCTGCCGCCGGTGCGGACGCAATCCAAAAAGTGCTGACACTCGGAGCGCAACGGCTCTTCATTGGGAAGCGCGACCGGCTGTCCGCCATCTTTGTGCGCTACCGGAACGCGGCCCACCCAGTCGATCCGATGCGAGTAAAGGACAAGTTTGTTGGTCGGCTCGGTATCATCGAAAACCGCCATCCTCTTGCCCCCTACGATGGTCAGCTTCTGCTCTTTGAAGGGATGCAGCCAGCTGACAAAGATGTGGGCGTTGACTCCACTCTTGAATTCGCACACCGTCATAGTGGTGTCCACGATGTGAGAGTCCAGATACGTGCCCCCGTGGCTGGAGATGCGTATCGGCATCTCATCTAATAAAAACAGGATCGCGGAGAAGTCATGCGGAGCGAAGCTCCAGAGAATGTCCTCCTCGGTACGCATCTTGCCCAGGTTCAGGCGGGAAGAGTAAATATATTTGATGTTGCCCAGTTCTCCCTCGCGGATCAGCTCTCGCAGTTTGAGAACGGCCGGATGGTATTGCAGGATATGACCCACCATGAGGAGCCGCCCGCAACTGCGGGCTGTGGCCACCAGGCGTCGGCCATCTTCCACATGCAAGGCGAGCGGTTTTTCCACGAATACGTGTTTACCCGCCTGCAGGCTGCGGCTGGCCAGAGCGTAGTGTTCGCTGGCCGGAGCGGCGATGGCGACCGCTCGCACCTCAGGGTCAGCGAGAACCTCATCTAATTGTGTGCTGATGCGGGCTGAGAATTTTTCCCCCAGCTCGCGCGCTGTTTGCTCCCGGACATCGCAAATCCACCGTAATTCTCCCAATTCGTAAAAGTTGCGGACTAGATTCTTTCCCCAATAGCCGCAACCCACAACCGCCACCGACGGATTCATGGAATTGTCCTTTCTCTTGCCCGCCAGGTCAGTGCGATTCATAGAAATCGGCCACGGCGCTGACCACTGCTATCTGGTGGTGCTCTTCTAGTTCCGGATAGATCGGCAGGGCCAGCACTTCCTGACAAGCCGCTTCGGCGTGGGGAAAATCGCCTTTGTTGTAACCCAGGTAAGCGAAGGCTGGTTGCAGGTGCAACGGCTCCGGATAATAGATCTCGGTTGGAATGCCAAAGCGCTGCAAGTGCGATCTCAACCCATCTCGCTGCTGAACGCGAACCACGAACTGGTTGTAAACATGACGCAATCCGCCGGGCGCCTTCGGCAGAATTACCCGCTTCTCGAGGCCAAACTCGCGAAACAGAGCACGATACCGATCTGCATTTTGCTGCCGCTTCTCCGTCCATTTCTCCAGATAAGGCAGTTTGACCCGCAAAATTGCGGCCTGCAGCGCGTCGAGGCGGCTGTTAATGCCGAGCAGGTCGCAGTGGTATTTGCGGCGGCTGCCATGCGCCCGCAGAACCCGCAGTCGGTCGGCCATGTCAGGATCATGAGTCGTCATCAGTCCGCCGTCGCCTGCTCCACCCAGGTTCTTGGACGGGAAGAAACTGAAGCAGCCTATGTTTCCCATGTTTCCCACTTTGCTGCCGTTGTACTCCGAACCCAGTGCTTGCGCGGCATCCTCGATGACCGCCGTGCCATTTTGTTTGGCTATTTCCAGCAGCCGCGGCATGGCGGCAGGCAGGCCGTAGAGATGGACCGGAATCATCGCCCGGCATTTTTTGCCGATCACTCTCTCCACATCAGCGGGGTCGAGATTGTAGGTCTCGGGATCAATGTCGGCGAATATGGGCTTGGCGCCCAGGCGCGCTATGCAACTGGCGCTGGCAATGAAGGTGAAGGGAGTGGTGATGACCTCATCGCCCGGACCAACGCCCAAGGCCATCAACGCCAGCAGCAGTGCGTCAGAACCGGAGGCGCAGCTGATGGCGTGCGGAGAGCCGACATAGCGGCCCACTTCCGCTTCGAATTGCTCCACTTCGGGACCTAAAATAAAACGCTGGCTGTGCAATGTCCTGGTAATCGCTTCCAGGACCTCAGCCTTGATTTGCTCGAATTGCGCTTTCAGATCGAGAAAAGGAAACAACGGTGCGACAGCGGAACCCGTCCCCTTGGTAACAACGTTGAGAGTGATCTTGCTCACGGTGTGCTCCTTCGCCACAAATGTATTTATTCAGGAGCGGCTACTAGCTTTGCTGGCCGTAGCGGTAGCGATAGCCGTAGGAAGGGGATTCGGTCGCCGCTCCGTTCAGTACAACTTCCACAATCGGCGCGGAATGAACTTGTTCCAGTAGTTCCATGGATCGCGACATTGCCTCTCGCGTCACCATGCCGGCCCGGCTGACAAACACGACCCCGTCCACGAATGGCGCTACCGTCCGGCCATCCGCGTACGTCAAAATGGGGGGAGAGTCGATCACCACGAATTCGCAGGCTGCGCGCAGGCTTTGCACTAGAATTCGCATGGAATCCGGATTGAAGAGCTTGCCCGGATCTGCCACCCGCCGCCCCGCCGTCAGCACCGATAGACTTGGCATGCTGGCCAGCGGCGACAAGACTGATTCCACGGAACGGGACTGCAACAGATAGTCCCCCAGCCCGGCTGAATTGGAAAGGTGCAGCGCTGGACCCACGCTGGGCCGCCTCAAATCGGCATCCACGATGCAGGTCTTGCCCTGGCGGGCCAGCATGATAGCCAGGTTGATGGCCACGGTAGTCTTGCCTTCGCCCGGCACCGAAGAAGCAACCAGGAGCACGCGTGGAGGATTGTTGGGTTGCGAGAGCATCACCGACGCATGAATTCCCCGGAATGCTTCCGATTGTCGTGAGGCTGGCTGCTCCAGCAGAAAAAGCGCCGGCCGGTCGAGTGATTTAGGTGTTCCCCCGAGCATCGACGACAGCAAGCTCATATGGGAAGCGCCGTTTCCCTCGGCGATGGGAACCATGGAAATACCGCCCATGCCGACGGACCGCCGCACATCTTCCAAAGTGCGAACTTTGTTGTCCAGGGCTTCGCACACGAATGCCAGCAGTATGCCGCCGATCAGCGCGACTGAAAGACCCATGCCCAGGTTGACCAGGGGGCGCGGCTTGGTCGGCCGGTTTAGCACTCGTGCCGCATCCACCACTCGGATGTTGATGGATTTTGAGGCCGCGGCAATGCCCGCTTCTTTCACCCGCGCGTAAAGCGCGTTGTACAACTCTGAGTTAGCCTGTGCCTCCTTTTTCAATTCCACGTAGCGGGCCATCTGCCCGAGTTCCCGCGCCGTGCCTCGCATCTGGCCATCGATCATCTGTTCTCGTGTGCGTGCCGCTCCATAGCTGGTTTCCATTTGGCCGAGAATGGCTTTGCGCTGTACGCGGATCTGCAGGTCCAGTTCTTCTGCCTGGTTCTGCAGCCGCTTCACGTAAGGATGATTTTCCCCGTAAATGCCCATGGTCTGGGAGAGCTCAGCCCGGGTTTCAGCCAGCCTCTGCGTTAGCAACTGCACCATCTGGTTGTTCTGAACCTGGGGGAGGGTTTCCAGATTTCCCTGGCGGACCTTGTTCAGATAAGACTCAAGTTGAATGCGTTCCGCCTGCGCTTGCGTCTTTGCCCGGCTGAGCTCTCCCATCTGTTCTGTGACCGTGCTTCTGTTTTCGTCGATATCGGTTATTCCGCTGGCACGCTGGAAATCGGCCAGTTCGCGGTTGGATTGCTCCATCTTGCCGCGAATATCGTCCAGTTGGCGCGATAGCCATTCCGTGGATTCCATGATCGCCGCGTGCCGCGTTTGATAAGTGCGGTCGATAAAGGACCGCACCAGAGTGTTGGTAACCGTGGCTGACAGCGTGGGGTCATGACTGCTGAAACTGACGTTCACCAGCCGGCTGGCCGTGTCCCGCTCCACCGACAATTGCTGCTGCATGCTGGCCAGGGTGGAGGCTTCTTCCGAACTCAGCACGGGAGAATTCTTGTCCGCCGGCTCGGGCTGATTGCTCCTGCTGCCCCAAAGCAAGGTCGGAAGATTTTCCACGGTGGAAATCGCAGCCGACAGGCTCCGCGTAACCAGGCCGCGATGGCGGAATTCTGGCATCTGGTCCAGGCGCAGTTGCCGCATGACGCTGATCAGCAACTCGTCACTCCGCATGTTGCGGGCTTGGGTTTCCAGGTAGTCGGGGGCGCTCTCCGACCCGCCGCGCCCCTCCATGCTGAACAACTCTGCCCCCGGTGGATCCACTTCCACATGCGCCACGGGGGTGTACACTGGCTTGCTTAGCAGCGTGAAGAGGGTCACGCCCACCATCACCGAACACCCAAAAACGAGCGATTGCCGCCAATGTTTTCTCAGGGCGGCAAATCCTTGCAGCCAATCTGTTCGCGCGCCTTCTTCTCCTTGCGCGCTCCATTTAGTCAGCGAACCCGGGGCGGAGTACTCTGCGTGCTCTATTTGTTTCAACGCCTGGCCGGACACCAGGGGGCGTCCGCCATCCAGCTTCTGCAGCAGCTCAAAATTCTTGCTCATGCTGACCTCTTTTTGCCGGGCAAATCAACGCAGCTCTCAACCGCAGCTTACACGCGAGCATGGAAGGATCCGGTGCTGATCGAGGGTGGCGGCGATCAGGAAAATGGTGGGAATCAAGCAGCCAAGGGAACGGGTCGCTGCCGCATGGCGGAAATAACCGCAGGATGAAGAGGGGCGCAACTGGCGCCGTCTATTTCCACCACCATGGAGCGCATGATTAAGTCCAGTGAGATTACTACCCGCACATTATTGCGTTTGCGAAGCAAAAAACCATTGAGTCCGCGCAGGGGCCCGCTGATAATGGTCACCTTTTCGCCCACGGTTAAGTAAGGATGAGGTTCTGCGGGGACGGAGGCGGCTAGGGCAGTGCGAATACTGTCCACCTCGTCGTCCGGTAACGGTATCGGACCCGCATTGCTTCCCACCAGTCGAACCACACCGGGAACCGTGAGCACCCGCAGGCGATCCCTAAGCGGAAGTCGCACGAATACATATCCCGGGAATAACGGCAGTTGGAGTCGCGCCGGCCCGGTCTTCCATTGGTGTACTTCGTCGTAGAGTGGAAGAAAGTGTGCTACGTCCTTGGCTTCTAGCATTTCCGCCACACGTTTTTCACGATTGACGCAGGTGTAAGCCGCGTACCAACGTGGCTGGAGTGGATCATCATCACTCCCCAGCTTGTTTTCTGGAAACTCGCCCCTGGCAAACATAGCTTCGCCCCATCTCTTTTTCCGCTCTCAACTATATCTTTAGAGCTGCCCGTCACTTAGCGAGAACAACCCCAGTGGCGCGCGCCTCTGGTTCGAACTCAGCTTCGCCCCACAGGCCGAAATCACTGGTCAATGCAAACCCACGGCCTTCAATGCGCAACACCCGCCCTGAGGCCTGTAATGGAATCACGTTGGCGGCTTCTTCCAGCGGCGGTAGCGTCGCCTGCAACGACAAGTCCGCGCCCCGGGGAGGTAACTGCGTGCTGACGATATAAATTCCTTGCGTGCTGATATTGCGGGTAAACCCGCCGGCTTGATGCATCGCGCCGGTTTCGTCCGTCCAGCTGTATAGGACTGGCAATTGCAACTCGTATCGCCTGCATATCCGTTGCTTCACAGCGCTATATCCTTGGCGAGATCCAAACGCTACCACCCTAGACTGCACTGCTGTTTTAGGAAAGAGATAGAAAGTCATGCTCCAGAACATGCCATTCTGAAAATGACAATCGACCTATGCCGCCGCGCATCAGGTGCCTGACCGCCCAACAGAATCGTTCCCCAAAGGCAACTGTCCGGATGCCCTGCTGCCGAAATCCAATCGGAGCGTCCAGGAGAGTCTCCGGAAGAAGGTGTGCTGGGGGATTAAAGCCTGGGGATTGGGCCTTCGTAGGAAGAAAGACTCTAATCCGCTTAGCCTTCCTACAATGGAACTATTGTGACAAATTCCAGCCCATGTCCTTGACGGATGAATTATTGATATGACACCTTTTTTTTGAGGTCCCAACTGCGGTCGGCTGCAGAAAAGAAGAAACCAGAAAAAGGCATTCAGCAGCCAACCGGATTCGGCAGTCTCCCTCCTGCCGCTGAGGACCTGGTCGTTGGCGACAGCTAACTATCTGATTTTTCAGGACATGGCGAAGGTAGGGGCTATGCACGAGGGAGCAGCAGTTTTTCAGAATAACCAGATTTCCGTCTTGGTCGCGGACAAAACGCCCATGGGCACATCTCTGCTGGCGGATGCTCTGCGGCGGGACCGGCATTTTCGCGTTTCCACAGCTTTCAGCAGTCATCAATTATGCGATCAGCTGACAAGCAATT
>DATGIY010000534.1:0-12086 GCA_035295475.1 Terriglobales bacterium | reverse complement strand
GGACGCGTCAAGGTTATTCGCATTCTGAGCGGTAAGCCTCTGCTGACAGCGGCTGCTATCGAGGCAGTTCGCTATTGGCGGTACAATCCTTATCGCCTGAACGGCCATGTGGTCGAAGCGGAAACCAGTGTCAGCATCACCTTCCTCGGGGATGATGCCGTTTCCATGAACTTCCCCTCCAATAGTTGCGGGCCGAATCCGGGTTGTGCTTCCGGAATCCGGCAAAATGCTCAAACTACCGGCACATAGCCGCAACCGTGCTTTCCGCCGCATCCTTCCTTCTACGTACTCAGCAGCACGCATATCGCGGTATCAGCCTAGTGACTTCATCATCATGCATTTAGCAGCTAGGCTTCAAATGGAGGTTTCTGAATGCCGAGCAGAGTTGCGTGCACGCTCGTCTTAGGGGCCTGCGTTCTGTTTACGGTGTGGGCAGGAGCCCAGACCGTCTCCCGGCCCGGGTTAGTGCAGGACTGGGCTCAAAAGCATGTGATCTTCACTAATGGCGGCTCTCCCGCTAACATCGCGAAAGCGCAAAACGATCCCCGCAGCTGGCAACAGTGGCTGAGTCGCTCGGTTTACTTGTTTGATGGACGCCGCACCGATGATTTTACGGATCCGGGGCGCGATAATTGGCGCTCTCTTTTGCCTCCGTGGTACCGCCGGCCCCGCTTCCGAACGGACTGGGCAGTTTCTCTGGGCGGTTCCGGCGGCATGCCCATTGGGGAAACTCCGGCCAAGTTCACCTTCAACGCGACCGCTCCGCTCAGCTTTCCCGCAAGTTGCAACAATGACTTTGTCGTATTTGTAATCAATGCCAGTCCCGCCGCCGGCACCCAGGCGAATATCGTGGCCCTCAATAACCTTTACACGGGCACAGCTTCCTCGTCTTGCCCCAACGGACCGCAGAGTCCAGTTACCACCAACCTGACCGCTCCCACGTTCATGTGGTCGTACGCGGTGGGCAGCGGCCAGGTTTATTTTTCTCCCGTGTTGTCCCTGGACGGCAAGAAAGTGGCCTTTATCGAATCCCCCGCGACGGGCGGACCCGTGTTTCACGTGCTCACCTGGGTGGCGGGACAGGGGACGAATGCGACCACCGGCTCTGTCGCCCCGGGCAGTGGCGGTTCCTCGGTCACCAGCCTGGCATACACCAACACTGCAGTCACGGGATGCACGGCCAGTAGCAGTACGGACAACAACTCTTCTCCGTTCGTTGACTACACCAATGACGTCGCCTACGTGGGCGATGATAATGGCCGCCTTTATCGTATCAAGGGCGTCTTCAATGGCACGCCCACCCTTGATTATTGCACCACCGTGTCAAGCGGAAAGAGGCTGACCTCGCCGGTATACGATTCGGTGTCGGGCAAAGTTTTTGTTTCCGACGGACAAACCGTTTACGCCTTCACTCCGGGAGCCACTTCGTTCGCGGCCGCCGGTTCGGTGACGGTGGCGGGAACCGCGAATTCCATTGTGTTGTCGCCGATTGTTGACTCCACTAACGGCTACGTTTACGTGTTTTCCAGCCATGACACGGGCAATGCCAATTCCATCGTGTCGCAGATTCCGGTATCAATGTCGACGCATATCGATGCCGCCATCGGCCCCGCCACCTCCAACTACATTCTGGATGGCGATTTTGATAACCAGTATTTCGCCAATGGGCCGTCGAAAGGCTCACTCTATGCATGCGGGACACAAAGCGGCACGTCCACCAAGCCTGCGCTTTACACCCTGACATTTGCCGCCAACGGGCAGATGAACACAACCCCGGCGATGTCGAACAACATTAACATCAATTCGGTGGCGAATCCCGCCGGCGCCTGCTCTCCATTGCTCGAATACTACGATGGAACCACGGACCGCTTATTCGTGGGCGTAGGCACATCGGGATCGACGGCCGGCGCCAATCAGGTGACTTCCTGGAACATTACTTCCCGGATTACCTCGGCGACGGCTACGCCAACTTCGATTGCCGTCAATGAATTCGGAGGCATCAGCGGCATGTCGATGGACAACAACAGTTCCGCTTATCAGGCTTCCAGCATTTACTTTGGCACGTTGGCCACCTCTACCTTGGCATCTTGCGGATCCAACAACTACTGCGCGGTCAAATTGACACAATCATTGTTGCAGTAGAGTTGCGCCACGGGACTTGCACCACAGCCTGGCAGCTGCACTCCTTATCCTGGCCAGGGCGCGCGGGAAATATTTCCTCTCCCTCGGACCAGGTTCCACCGCCACGACTCGTCCGAGAAGCTCGTGGACGTGAACGGGTGGATCCTCGCACGTCATTGCATCTCCGCGAGTAATCAGGGCTGCTGCTGGAGCTTCCGCATGTCGAACGACCCGGTGGGCAAACAGCCGCCCTTCGCGCAGGTAGACGGCGATATCACCCGGGAGCATGTGCACCAGTTCGGCTCCTTCGACCAGCAGGGTGTCGCCCGGCCAGATGCTGGGAATCATGCTGCTGCCCAGAGCCTTGAATCTTCCTGTGCCGTACTGGGAGACAATCTCCGCGAATAGAGCGCACTTGATCTCCTCGGCGGCAGGGAAAGAGCTCAGGAGTTCTTGGGATTGAATCGGCATTGCGCCTGCACCGGGCTGATCTTGCCGCACGACAGTGCCAGAGTTTCGAACACGACTTCGTAACGGAATGACGGCGGCTCATAGGGCCGTTTTCCGTCCTCTTGGCTTGCTTCCCGGATGGGATCGTGTTTGTCTGTCATTTTCTGCCTTGCTAGCGTCCGCAATTTTCCAGGCTAATTTGGATCAGGTCCGCGGATCGATTCGGTTGCCATGCTTTAGGAACCACTCCGGTTCGCGCCAACGATTTCTCGCAATCCGCAGAAGACGGACCATACATATTGCCTTCCATATAGGCCAGTCCCGGACAACGGCTGCATCCACTGGCATGAACGCAACTGGAACAGGTGGGCAAGTCCCCCAACTGGATGGAGCGGACCCGCTGCAGCTCCGGTGAATCTACCCAGATCGAACGCCAGCTCTGCCGCCGGATGTTGCCGCAGGGCAGCGGAAACTGCACGCAAGGGAAAACATCCCCGTAAGGCGAAATGTAGCAGAAGGTATGCCCGGCGCTGCAGGGATAGGATGCCAGAACATCATCATCAACCGGCGTGCATGCGGAGAAGTTCTGCACGTCCCCCACCAGCGAGGAATCGCGGAAAACCGACTGCAGATCTTGTGTCGAGATACGATGCCGCAGGATGGAGGTATCGCCATCGATCTTGGGCGTAATCGTAGGATCGATAGTCACCGCCACCCCCATTTCCGCCGCCAGGGCCCGCACTCCGGGATAATCCGCAAAATTCTGCGCCATCAAAGGCGTAGCTATGGCCACATTAACGCCGTAAGCGCGCAATAAGCGGATGGCGGCCACAGAACGCGCCAGGGAGCCGCGAATTTTCGTGATACCGTCATGCACTTCGGCGCGATGCGAATAAATACTCATCTGGACCTGATGGACCCCGTAATCGCGCAGCAGCGCTGCCTGGCTGGGGCCGATCAAGATTCCGTTGGTTTTCACTTTCAGGCTGAAACGTAGCGAACGGGCCCGCTTCGCAATGGCGAAGAAGTCAGGCCTTAGCAGCGGTTCGCCTCCGCTCAAGGTAAGAATCAGAGTGCCGGCTTCCGCCAGGTCATCCAGAAGCTGGAACACTTCCTCGCGGGAGAGCTCGCCATGATCGTCGTGATCCAGATAGCAATGAACACAACGTTCATTACACCGGTAAGTCAGATCAAGATGGATGCTGAGCGGAATGTGAAGAGCTTCCGCGCGCGTACAGACCTCTTGCAGAAGAGCTCCCATCACCCAGCCTCCTGGGTCGCGTTCTCCAAACTCACCTGGTTCGTGATTGGCTGCTCGGCGGTAATCAGGATGCCGTGCTCTGCGAGTTGCTGCACGAATTCACTGGCGTGCGCCATCGCGGTTTCGAAGTCCACATCGAATCGAGCGCAGATCTGGTCTCGTACGAGATCTGACAACGGCGTACCTCCGTCCAGGGCGCTCCAGATAGCGCTTCCCACGGCGTTGAGCACGAAGAGCTTGGAGGTGCGCGGACACATGATCACCATCTCTTCTTCCAGGAGACGCGCGGCAACGGCCGACGAACGCGCTACGAACATACGACCTGCTCCAGGGTTTCCCAAACTCGCGGGGTGGGCGCAAACCGCAGCCGCCGGACTGGAACTCGCGAAATCAACTGCAAGGCAGAGCTGAAAACCTGGCCTACGGTTTCGGGATCATGAGCAAACAGCAACACATTTCTTAAGAACTGGGTCAGGGCGAGGCGGGACGGCAGTTCCTCGATCTGGTTTTCGGTCGCGTGTTCCAGCAAGTAGACGGCGCTCAGCGGCGCCGAGGTATTCTTTCCCGGCACTGCGAGCTCACCATAGAATGGCGTACCGAACGCGTAGTAACCGAAGGCTGCTGGCCGTACAAATGAAATTTCGTCGCTCAGCAGGACCGAGTCAGGCGGCGCGAGCCGGCACATGGTTGTCTTGCCCGCACCCGACTGTCCGGCAAAGATAAATGCCCGGCCATGGCGAATAATACTGGCGGCGTGCAGCAGGAATCCCCCCTGCTGAGCCAGAATCAGCGTATGCAGAATGCGGAGAAGCGAATCGAGCGCGTAGGGGCTGCGCGGCTGGGAAACGGTGCCACGCCGCGAAAGCATGTCCCACTCGGCACTGAAGTCGCCGCGTTGGATGTACCAGGTTCCGTCCCGGTAGAAAACCTTCAATTCCTGGTCTGCCTGCGGGCTGTGACCGGGCGAAAGACTAATGATCAACTCGGCGCTGTCGCTGGAGCAGGAGCGCACAAAGTTTGCATATCGTTTGCGTACTAAGCGAGAGAAGGAACGATCCCGCGACCACAGGCGCACAGGGATGTCGCCGATCGTAACTGTTGTACCTATCAAGTCGGACCTCGGCAGCTTTCGCTCCTTCCATCCGGGCCGATTAGCCCAGCCGCGCCGCAAACTTCCGCGACCGCAAACTGGTTCCAGTCGCGCCCTACTGCAGAAACCGTGCCTGGACCACACTGCTCCATGATGCGGATGAGTTATGTCAGGCATTTTACCTACACGGGAGAGGCCGCCAATTGCCTAGGCGGGTAACCCTTTAACTAAAAGAGGCGGCTTAGTAAACCGCCAGCGTGCCATCGCCGCGAGCCCGCCGCAGCACACAATTCAGTATCAGGAGGCTGCTTGGCACAAGAATAAGGGCGTAGACCGAGAGCCACCCAATGTGCCCCTGTATGTCTTTTATTGAGCCCTGGGAAAGCAGGGTGATCCGCATCGCGTCAAGGGAATGGGTGATCGGAAAACAGCGCGAGATTTGCTGAATTGGGCCGGGCAAGGCGGAAACCGGAAAAAACGTGCCCGAAACCAGGGCGCCCGCCGAAGCAAATAGCCAAACCACCGAACTTCCCCGCCCCGTCCATATCTGGACAGCAGCCGCCAGCACTCCGACGGCGCCCACGACAAGCACCGAAACAGCAAAGGCAAGAGCGAATGCCAGAACATGCGACGGGTTCAGTCGCAAGCTAAACAGCAGGCAGGCAACGGCAAAAGCGATCAGCAACTGCCAGATCCGGCCCAGGAACGATGAGGCTGCCATCAGCAGAATAACCACTATGTCGCGCGTGGCAGTGCCCAGCAGTACCTCCAGAGTCCCGGTCATTTGGGCGGTGCGGATCGTCTCTACGAATACCTGAACTCCCCCGACCAGGCAGAGGTAAAAGCTGGAGCCGATCAGCAGGAACGGAAAGAAGGCGACGCCATCGGGACGAAATCCCGGACCCACAGCCCGAGCCAGGAAATAAAGGCCGGCAACTTCTCCCAGTACGCCGGCCATCTGCAGCAGCAGGGCGGTGCGATAGCGTGAGGCAGCAAGCAGGTCGCGGCGCACCAGAGCTCGAAGCTTGTCCATCACGGCAGGCAAGCCTCGCAGTTCAGCTCCTCGACCAAAGCCTCATCCTGCGAGAACTGCGCATAGGCGGCACGCAGGATGGAAACCTCGGGCCTGATTGTCTGGGAGACGATTCGTCCCTGCCTGAGAAATATCACCCGGGCCGCAAGATTGGCCGCCTCCTCCAGGCTGTGCGTCGCCAGAAGTACGGTAGTGCCCTCTCCGGCGAGAGTCTGGACCAAGCGCCACAGCGATCTTGTCGCCTGCAAATCGGCGCTGCGCGAAGGCTCATCCAATAGCAAGACTGCCGGTCGCTTGAGCAAGGCGCGGGCGACGGCCAGCCGCTGGTACATGCCGCTGGAAAACTGGTGTACCAGACGGTGGCGCAGGTCGGCCAGGCCGCATTGCTCCAACACCCGCTCGACCTCATTGTGGCGGCGATCGCGGGGAACGTTGTCCAGGCTGGCGAAAAAAGCCAGGTTTTCATAGGCATCGAGCCGGGGGAAAAACGATCTCTCTTGCGCGATGGCCAGACCTACGGTGCGGCGCACATCCATTGGCTGCGTGCCCGTATCGGAGCCCAGCACCGCAACGCGCCCTGCGTCGGGCAGTAGTGCGGCGGCGATCAGCTTCAGCAGGGTGGATTTTCCGCTTCCATTCGGGCCCATGAGCCCGACCACTTCGCCTCGGAACACATGCAGCGTGATGTCGTGCAGGGCGAGGATGGGTTTCGATTTGCAAAACCAGGATGCCGGCCCACCGCGCAAGGGGAAGGCCTTACTTACGGATCGCACGGAGACGACCTCTTGTGCTGCGATCCCCCAGTTACCGCGAGTCATGCCACCTCCGCCCTGACAGTCGCTCCACTTCTGGAGAAAAAGCATTTCCCCAGCCGTGACAGCACTTCTACCGTTTGCAACAGCAGGCGTGGGCAGGCGCCAAAACAGGCCCCACTGGTCAGGGTGGCCACAATGGGATTTGGGGGCCAGCGATCAGCAATAGCTTCTCCGATCCGCGCCGGATGGCGAAAATAAGTGCGAAACGCGGCGCGATGCGCTCTCGGGCTGCTACCCCACTGCTCGAGTACAGTGGCTTCTACCCATCGGGGAAGCGGTTCCGGGGCCCTCGCGAGCGGCACGCCGTCCCACTCCATTCCGATTAGGGAATGGGCCAGCAATAAGGCACAAGTGACCCAGGAGCGCTGCCTCCGTTCTCCGCCCAGGCACACGTCCCAACGGAACGTCGGCGGTCTCGACTCCACCAGCACTGCGATGTCGCACAGCCAGAGCGGCCCCCATCCTCCGTGCTTCAGAAAATGGATGCAGAGGGCGCGCAACTGATCTTCACTGCTTAGCACCCGAATCCGGGTCTCGCCCAGCCACTTCAGCTGCGAGCGAGCATAGAGATCGTCCCAACTGTGGTTGTCGAAGCGGGTTATTTCATCGTGCTGCAGGTCCACGGCCACTCCCTGCGAGACTGCCGATAAGGCTTCCGCGGCCTTCCGCTGCGCAGGTGGAACCATTAGATCAACATCGCTGTAGGGGCGTAAGGCCGCTTGCGGATAAAACTGGGCCATCGACCAGCCCTTCATGAGGATCGGCTCAATTCCTTGAGCGTGAAACTTCTCGACGAGGGATGCAACTCGCATTTGGTGCTCAGCCTCTCGCAACGACTGAACGCGATACGCAGTGTGCAGCCGTTCCCCAGCGACGGTATGGGCCAGCGATGAGTTTCGAATTCTCCACCAAGCCAGAGGGGCGGTATTCGATTGCAGGAGCAGCGTCAGGATTTCTTCCAGTTCGTGGGCGCTGAGATCCGGCGGAGAACAGTTTGCCTCCCGCCAGGCGCCTGACAACAGCCTGGCCATCAACGCCCCGCGCGCGCTCCTGGTTGAGTTCAAAGCCCTTGAGGTCGAGCGTCGATCACATCGTAAGCTGCAAGCAGGGCTTTAAATAGTGCGGGCCTTGGTGCTCTTGAATTTGTGCTTCAGGACCTTGCCTCGGCGTGTGAAAGTGCCGGCTCTAGCGTGAGATTAAGGTGGGAAATGCGCGGGTGGAATCCCTTCGATACTCAAACCGTAGTGACCATTCCGCGCCTGCATTGGGGCTGTCTGCCTCGGGCGGCGTGAATTTCCATGCCTGTGCGGCTTGCATCGATAGCCGGGCAAAATACTTGCTTGGCCCTGGAGACTCAAATTCTGCCTTAGCTACGTTTCCGGAGGGGTCCACCGCTACCTTCACCCGCACCCGGATGGTGCCATGAATGGTGTTCAGGGCGCTCTGGGGCACGCGCGGGAGCACTTCATGCAGCACCGCGGGGCGTGTGACGGCTGGTTGCGCCGGTCTCGCCGCGGGCGGGGATGAGGCTGTGGGTGGCACAGACTGTTCGCTCGTGGCTTGCGGCGCAGGCGCCTTCTGAACGTCGGAGAAATTGGGTTTGCTTCCGTGGCTAAGCCGCAGTCCGGCAAGAACCGCAAGCAACACGATGACAGCAAGGGCAACGGCTCCTGCCAGGTAATTCCTTTTCGCTCGTGCTGACGGCGCTGGAACTTCAACCGAAGCCTGCGGGCTTGGAGGCGGGGTCGGCGCCAATCTGGCCGCGATTTCCGCGACTGTCCAGCGCTGCTTGGGATCCAGCCTAAGGGAATGCCGGACTACGTCCACCAGCGGCAACGGCGTCAGCGGCGGCAAGGGCGGTTCTCGTCGCCCCGCTTCCAAGGCGGGCACTTTCTGGGTCAGTACTTCCACCAGCAGCATCCCCAGGGACCACACGTCGGCCGCCGCTGATACTCCTTCCGCGGCGCTCTCCGGAGCATCATAGACCGTCGGATTGGTGGGCTTATCCCCGGGGTGGCATAGCGCATCGCTCGACACCTTCACCGAATCCTGAATTGCCATTACGTTCGCCGGCTTGATGCGGCTGTGAACGAAGCCTCGACGATGAATGTGGCCCAGAGCCTCCACCACCGCCGGAAGCATGTCCTGGCATTCGCGCGGAGAGAGAGCGCGCGCGCTGACCACCTGTGATAGATCCTCTTCCGCATACTCCATCACTAGATAAAGCAGTTCCTGATCCTGCAAACGGCAGCGCCCCATCTCAAGCAAGCGGATCAGGTAGGGATGTGATACCTGAGCCGCCTCCGCCCAGCGGCTCAACTGCTGCTCTGCTTTATCAAGTCCGGCCGGAACAAGCTTGATCGCGGCTTGCCGAGGTTCGCCCTGGGGGCGTTCGCTCAGAAACACACCGCTGTGTTCGGAGCCTCCCAAGTACTTGCTCAGGGGGAACTTGCCCTCAACTACTTCACCCTGAAGTTGTTCCCAAGCCTGCATGATCGCTGCTCCCGAGTTGCCGCTCAGCGGATGGTCCACAAACCAGCCACAGTTTAATGCGATGCTATCACTTCCCGGTATATTCCCCTGGATTAAGAGCCATTCTGGCCATGAGATCTATCCTGAGGCCAAGGACGCCGGCGGCAAAGGCGCACCCGATCCCCAGTGCCCATTCCAGGAATGGGGGCGGCCGCAAAGTACTGTCCTGGTATTAGCTAATTTGGTTCCTGTTATCCACAACCAGGGCAGACTTTTTGTTTGCGGAACGGGCTAAACGGTTCCTATAATGCTGTCAATCCTAAGCAAATGTGGTGGATTCTTACCGCCGGTGCGCTCGATCAAACAACCTTTGGTAACGAGAACGCTAATTGTCCGCGGAATGCTTTCGGTCTAAGATTACCTAGCTCCGATAATTTGCGAAGTGGGAGTTAAATATGCATTTCTGCTTTCAGAAAAGACTGCTGTATTGCCTGGTCTTACTCTTCCCCACTCTGCTGTTTGCCGGCAACTCCGCCATGCTTACGGTGAGCGGCGGCGAAGCGACCCTGAACGGAAATGATAGTCCGCGCTCCTCTGCCCTGTTTGTGGGCGATACGGTTACCACCCGTCCTGATTCCGTAGCCAACATCAATGCTGAAGGCTCCATGGTCCTTGTCCTCGCCGGCTCCTCGGTGCAGTTTGATGGCGATTCGTTGAACATGGGTCACGGTGGCGTGGTGGTTACGACCTCTAAAAGGATGGCGGTGCGGGCGGGAAGTTTAACCATCGCACCCCTCCGGCAGCTGCCTGCGAAATTTGAAGTCTCCGAAAAGAATGGACTGGTCCAGATAGCTGCCCGTGAAGGCTCCTTGTCCATCAACAATGGCGATTCGACTATGGTCCTGCAGGAAGGCCAGCAGACAACACAGCCCAATTCTGACCAGGGCAATACGGGTTCCAAGGATAAAGGTGCCGCTCCCGGTGGCAGCGGATTTCATATGTCGCGAAAAACTGCCGCCATCATATTTGGCGGCGCGGCCGCCGCAGGCACTACCGCCGCGATTCTACTCACCACGGGCGGCAGCTCGCGTCCCACCAGCCCAGCAGCTCCGTAACCGCAAATTCCCTTTCTAAGCTTATAACGGCGACCCTGGGCGGCGGGTCGCCGTTCTGATTTAGCCGACATCTCTGGCCGCTTCGCCAGCCAAGTGGCCTGGAGCACCTGGCACCGCAGCTCAAATTCCTTTCCCCCAAAAAATCGGCGCGACCCCTGCTAAGAGATCGCGCCGCCGATTGCTTACGGTTTGTTTAGAAGGTGAGACGAGCCGTCAACTGGATCATGCGCGGAGAAGCATCGCCTCCCAGGAACGAGCCCACGATGCTGGTGGGAACGCTGACCGTGCGAATGATGCTGCCGAACTGCGGCGAGGCGAGGTCATTTACCGGCTGATCGAAGTTGGGATGGTTGATCAGGTTAAAGAATTGAGCGCCCACCCGCAGCTTGCCTCCTTCCCAGCCGGGGAGAGGGATCTGCTTCATGATGGTGAAGTCCGTGTCGAAGAATCCTGGTCCGCGGAACTGGTTGCGGCGCTGGCTGCCGAATCCGAGCAGCGTGCCTGCGGGCAAGAACGAGGACGTGTTCAAGCAGGTGACGTCCGGGTTGTTGCAGGTGCGCTCGGCGCCCAGGTAATTGGCTGGGTTGGTGGGAGTGCCAAAGATCGCCAGCGGAATACCCCCCGGAGCGCCGTAATTGTTGCTGGAAAGGGCGCCACCGGCCGTGGAATCCAGCACGGTGAAAGGCAAGCCGCTGCGGACGAAGAACGTGCCGGAGACGGTCCACCCCTTCAGCAGTACTGCCGGTCCGGTGCGATACGGCACATCGTAGACGTAGTTGGTGCTGAAGTAGTGGCGCGCGTCATAGTCGGCGTTGCCGTAGTTGTAAGCCCGCAGATTGTAGGGATCCTGTGGGTAAATGTAGCTCACGTTGGTGGCGGGAGCAGCGGAGAAGGGCAGGAAGCCGCCGTTGGAGATTTCGTCCAGGGCGTGGCTGAAGGTGTAGTTAGCCTGCAACTGCAGCCCGGTGGTGAATTTGCGCTGGAAGGTGACGGTTACGCCGTTGTAGTTGGATACGGCATTGCCGTACAGGTTTGTGACCGTGCCAAAACGGCGATCAGGAGCGGAGGCAGGCAAGCCGCGGAAACCGGTGGCGCAGGTGCTAGGCGGGCAGAAGGCATTGACCCCAAAGTCCTGGTCGGGCTCGAAGATGCCATGGTTGCCCACATAATTGATCGACATGGAAGCGTGGGTGCCAAGCCCCTTCTGCAGTTCCAGGTTCCACTCCTGGTAGCGCGGCAAACTGATGTTGCTCACGTTGTAGAAATTGGGAGGAGCGAACGTGGGTACGGCTGCGCTGATGGAGGCCAAAGTACCGCCACTGCGGAAGCCGTTGACGAAGGCGGCATTGGAAGCTGACGTGATGCCGAACATCCCACCCGGAACACCGGGCGCCAGAGGTACACCGGCGGTGATGAACGTATTGTCCAGGGGAGGATTTTGCGAGAGGCTGTCCGCGACCGTGCCGGGGAACTGGTCATAAAAGATGCCAAATCCCCCGCGCAGCACCGTGCTCCCCATGTGATGCGGCTGCCAGGCAAAGCCAAATCGCGGCCCCCATGCCACCTGAGTCAGGCCGGGTAAAGCCTGGTGCAGGCCGCTGGTGATATCCCGGTTGTAGGGAACCGAGGGGTCGTGAGTCATGGCGAAAAAGCTGGGACTGTTGAAGCGAGCAAAGCAGTTGAGCTGGCACACCGGGTTGGAGTCGTGATCAGCGCGCAGGGCCAGCGT
>DATGIY010000533.1:0-11396 GCA_035295475.1 Terriglobales bacterium | reverse complement strand
CATGGTCGGCATCATGACGTTGAGCTCCAGTTGTCCAGCCTGGACCGCCATGGCCACCGCCACATCATTGCCCACCACCTGAAAAGCAACCATAGCCGCCAGTTCAGGCATAACGGGGTTGATTTTGCCGGGCATAATGGAGGAACCGGGCTGCAGGGCGGGCAGGTTGATCTCGCCAAAGCCGGTATTCGGTCCGGAGGAGAGCAGGCGGAGGTCGTTCGAGATGCGAATCACTTCCAGGGCCAGATTGCGCAGGGCCGAGGACACTCCCGCCATGCCCAGGTTGGAATTCATGGCATAGCGCATATCGTCCACCGGAGTGAGCTTCTGTCCGGAGATGCGCGCCAGGTTGGCAATGGCTTTCTCGCGGTAATCGGGATGGGTGTTGAGGCCGGTGCCAACCGCGGATCCACCCAGTCCCAGCTCGCGCAGCATTTCCGAACTCTGCCGGATAGCAGCGCTGGCTCGGCGGATAGCGCCGGCATAAGCCGCAAACTCCTGTCCCAGCCGCATGGGCACCGCATCCTGCATATGCGTACGGCCGGACTTCAGGATGTGCCAGAATTCCTTGCCCTTGGCATCCAGGTTAGCGGCCAGTCCGTCCAGCACGGGATAGAGCTTTTCTAATTCCAGCAACGAACTCAGGCGCATGGCGGTGGGAATCACGTCATTGGTGCTCTGCCCGTAATTGACGTGATCATTGGGATGCACAGCCGAATAATCGCCCAGCGCTCCACCCAGGATTTCCGCGGCCCGATTGGCGATTACCTCGTTGCCGTTCATATGGAAGCTGACCCCGGCGCCGGCCTGAAAGACATCGACAACGAATTCCGGGTCCCACTTGCCCTGCTGCACCTCTTTGGCTGCCTGAACAATGGCGCGAGCGCGCTTTTCATCCACCAGACCGAGCTCCTGGTTAGCCTCCGCCGCGGCTTGCTTGATCATGCCCAGAGCGCGGATCAGCGTGGGGTGGGCGTGCATGCCGGAAATGGGATAGTTTTCCACCGCACGCGCGGTTTGGATCCCGTAATACACATGGCCGGGGATTTCTTTCGTGCCCAGCGAATCCTTTTCCGTGCGGGTGAGGTTTTTTGTCGCCGTCGCCATAAGAGCTAGCTCCTGAAGAGGGATGAACGCAATGGCGAATATGAGGCCATCGAGAACCGAAAATTATAGCAAGGGAGGGCGCAGCCCCCGGGTAGGTGCGCACACGCCTGTGTGACGCATGTAGCTGCGCGGGAGCGGCAAAATGCGCATGCTAGAATCGCGTGCATAAGGGAATACCTGTGCCACGCGATCCCCGCAAGAAAGCGCGGAAGCCCGTGCTCAAAACCAGCAAGTCTCCTGAACCCCTGGCGCGTAAGCGGGCCCACGCCCGGCCGGAAGCGCGGACAGACGTACTGATCATCGGCGCCGGTCCCACCGGCCTGGCCTGCGCCATTGAGGCGCAGAAAACCGGGCTCAAGGTCCTGGTGGTAGACAAAGGCTGCCTGGTCAACTCGCTTTTTCATTACCCCGCCAATATGACCTTCTTTACCACTCCGGAACTGCTGGAAATCGGCGGGATTCCCTTCAACACCGCGAATATGAAGCCTACGCGGCAGGAAGCGCTGGAGTACTACCGCAACGTGGCGCAGCATTTTCAGCTGAATGTTCACCAGTACGAGTGGGTGAAAACCGTGACCGGGGAAGACGGAGATTTTCGCGTGACCACGGTGGACCGCAAGAACGCAGTGCATGACTACTGTACGCGCAAGGTGATCGTGGCCACTGGCTACTACGATTTGCCTAATTTCATGAGCGTTCCCGGCGAGGACCTGCCCAAGGTGATGCACTATTACAACGAGCCGCACCCCTATTACGACAACGATGTGGTGGTGGTCGGAGGCAAGAATTCGGCGGCGATTGCGGCGCTAGAATTATGGCGGCACGGGGCGCGCGTGACCCTGGTCCACCGCGAAGAGGGAATCCATCATCATGTGAAGTACTGGATCAAGCCCGATATCGAGAACCGCATTAAGAATGGCGAAATCCAGGCCTTTTTCCGCAGTCATCTGCTGGAAATCACCCCCGAAGCGGTGCGCATCAGCACGCCCCAGGGAGAGCGGGTACTGAAAAACGATTTTGTCTTTGCCATGACCGGCTATCACCCCGATTACGATTTTCTGTGCAGCATGGGAATCGAGCTGTCGTCGGAGCAATGCCGGCCGGTGTGCGATCCGGAAACACTGGAAAGCAATGTGCCAGGCATCTATGTAGCGGGCGTGATTGTGGCCGGCTCGCGCACCAACGAAATCTTTATTGAGAACGGCCGTTTCCACGGACAGCTCATCGCCGCCGATCTCCGGCAGAAGCTGGCACACGGAGCGGCGTAGTCGGCCCCAGGCCTTCGGTACTTCCAAGCTGAAGCTGCCACTAGGCGACAGCCTAAGGCCGATAGCGCTGTCAGCAGCGCGGTAATCCCTTCTCAATTGCTGTCCCCTCCTCGTAGTCATTCCAGGTATCGATCATCAAAAAGGGCAGGGGATGAGAGTCGTTGTAGAAGGCGCGGAAGAGTCGCAGGGTATCTTCAAAGGTTTTGCCGCAGCGTGGGCTGATGTGGCGGTTCTGACCCCAGGGAGCATGGGAATCGTCGAAGCCTGGCCAGGCGGCGCCCACCGGGACCTTGTCGGGATATTTGGCAATCATCGTTTGATAGAAGTTTTCCAGGTAATCGCCGCCCCAGTGACTGCCGTCGGGAGTCCATCCCTGAGGTCCGGGTCCCACCCAGGCGTAGAAGCCATCAAAAGCACCGGCGTAGCGGCCGCCATAGGCTTGCGTGATCAGCAAGGGCCGGTCGGGCTCTGGCCAGGCATCTACCGCCTGCCGGACCTGATTCCAGTCGGTTCCGGCATTCTTGGGAAAAATGAAAATAAGAGGTCGGCCGTTGTAGCGTAGATAAGCGTCGCGTGAGGTTCCGGCCTGGGATCCGATATAGCGGTCGTACGCGAAACGTAAGTCATTGACCACCGCGTCGGTAGTGGAACCCGGAGAATCCACCGACTCATCGTATTGGATGGCCACTTTGAAGTCGTCCTTGGCTGCCAGGTTCTGCAGCAGCGCATAGTTTCCGTCTTCAAACGTTTTGCTGGGGCCATACCAGTTCACGACAAACGCCGCTATACCCAGGTTCTTGGCTTCGCCGATCTGCTTCTGCAACGCCACGGGATCGTTCGATGAGTAGCCCACGTTCATGTGGTTTTTTTCCCCAAACCAGGGCTGATAGGCGGCCAGCATCTGGGGCCAGGAATTGGGCGTAGCCGCGGTGGCCGCGCGTAACGACTGCCTGAGATTAGGGCGAGAGCAGGAGGCCAGCGGCAGTAGTGCCGTGGCCAAAGCGCATGCAAAAACAAGGGGATGCAACCAGAAAGGGCGGCCGATTTTCATAGTAGCAGGTTCAAGGATCTTAGATGGCGGGAAGGGAAGGGGTGTTGGTCAGAGCTGCGGAAAAGGAGGGCAAGGCAGAGCGCGCGAGCGCCAACCTGCTCACCGCACGCCCATGGCGGCGAGCGACGCTCGGTGGCACCGCAAAGCGCCTGCTCCTGTTCAATCTGGAGCCTACACTCGATTTAGAACGGAATGTCTTCGTCGGTGATGGTCGTGGAGTGAGCCACATCGGGTTCGGGAGCGCGCTGGTCGAAGTCGCTGCCTGCCGCCGCTCCACGGTTGCGTCCGGCCGGTGACCCTTCGCCTGCCTCGCGTCCGCCCAACAGAACCAAATCGCTGGCTACCACTTCCGTCCGGTAATGCTTCTGGCCTTCCTTGTCGTCCCAGGAACGGGTCTGCAACCGGCCTTCGATGTAGACGGAACGCCCTTTCTTAAGATACTCGCCGGCGATCTCCGCCAAGCGCTGCCAGGCCACGATGTAGTGCCACTCCGTGCGATCCTGCCACTGGCCCTCTTTGTCCTTGTAACGCTCGTTGGTCGCTAAGCTGAAATTAGCCACGGCTGTGCCGCTGGGGGTGTATTTCACCTCGGGATCTTTGCCCAGGTGCCCGATCAGGATGACTTTATTCACGCTTTTTGCCATGGGAGAAGCTCCTTCTGACCCACCGCGAACCTGGGCTCAGAGAACGATTGCCAATGCGGTTAGGGATTTGCCCCAATCTTAGCAGAAGGGGAGCGTGGGACTGTCGCGAAAACGCACGAGTCGCTGCGGCCAAGGCAGGAGGCGTTATTCTTCGCAGCGTCCCTCAGCGGCTGAAGCCGGCAGAATGCTTGCCTTGACGGCACAGCTGAAGCTGCACCCTTCCGAAATCCACTTTTACTTCGCGTGCAAAAGATCTTCCGAGCCCTTCCGCAACGCGGATACAAGTCTTCAAACCGCTCAATCGGCCGCTATTGCCCGCTCGAAGCGTGCCGGATATCGACGGTAATAAGGTTTCTTTTCCCGATATGAGCGCGCCAGTTCCAGGTAGATGCCCAAATCACGCTGCAGATCCGCCTGGGTACCGTCGAAATAGAAATTACGAATGGGGATGCCGCCGTAGTCCTTGCTCAGCTTGGGATAAATGGCCTCGCTCACGATGCCATTCATACAGGTGAAGGGGCTGATATCAATAATGCCATCGGCGCCGTGTAACGCCAGGTAGGCCGCTTTTCCGACGCTGACCACCATCTCGCCCTCGACCCCGGTGCTCGGCAGGTAGGGGCGGGCCAAGTTCAACACCTCTTGAGTGGATGGTTCCTCGTAACCGGCAAAGTCTTCAGCGAAGGGAGCGAGCATGGCACGCTCGTCGCTGTGCTGTACACGGCTGCGCAGGGCGGCTTTGAGCATGCTGAACGATATGGTTTGGCCGACGAGGCGCAACTTGCGTGCGACCTCAGAGTTGCAGTAGGCGATCCACTCCGCAATATCGGTGAGCCAGCCTTCACCGCCCTGGACTTCCAGATTACGAATCAGGTCGGCGTTGCTGAAGTTATTCAGGCGGCAGAAAATCTCGCCCACGATTCCGATCAAAGGCCGCTGACGATCGTAGTTCGCGGGTACGGCGCGGAATCGTTGCCGCGAGCGCTGCAGCGCAGCCAGCAGGGAGTCCATCTGGCAATCAGGATCCGTGCAGCTGCGTTCAATAGCCTGGCAAACGTCTGTAACCGATTCCGAAAAAACCTGATCGGTGGCTCCGGCGATAGTCTCGTAGGGCCTTGTCTGCAGCAGGGCCTTGCGCAGAATATCGGCGGCCACCAAGGCCCGCCATGCGGTCCGCTCAAAGCTCCGTCCCAGGGTCGCGATGTCGCGATAGGCATTTTGCGTGCTTGCCTCATATACCTGAACGTCGGGGAACCCGGCGTGCGCCAGGGTTTTGCGAAGAAAGGGCACATACTGACCGAAGCGGCAGGGGCCGTCCGCGGTAGCCATGAAAAACACGGTTCGCTTCGGGTCCACGCCCGGCTGCTCCAGGATGCGCAGGAAATCTCCCACCGTGATTTTGGCGGGATAGCACTCATCACCGCTGGTGAACTTGGCTCCTAACTCAAGCGTGCGCTGGTTGGAAGTGGGCGTGGGTTGTGCCGGCACTCCAAACCAGCGAAAAACCGCGGCAAAAGTCTCCACCGCGCCCTGTGCCATGGCCGGGATATACACCGTCTTATCCCGCAACGGATGGTCGGCCGGAAGAGTCGGTTTCACACAACGGTGGGGGCGGAATTGCATCGCAGAAATCCTTTGCTGTCGAGATAAGCTTCGCAACGGGTGAGGAAGCCGGCATCATTGGAGTGCCCATCAAATTGCAGCACCAGGCTGGGCTTGCCGGAGGCTTGGTTGAGAAACGACTTGATGTAAGAATCAGGACCGCACTTGAAATTGGAAATGTAAACCAGGTGGAGGTTGGGATAGCGGCTGACGATGCGCGCGGCCGCCAGGATCAGCCGGCCCGAGTTCCAGTACATGTTGTCGTTAACATCCGAGATGTCCTCTCCCTCCAGTCGTAGGAAGTCCAGCGGAATAACATTGGCGCCGTAGAGCGTACGCAGTTTGCGGGGAATATCGCAGTTAATGCTGCGGTCGTAAAGGTTATAAGGACGGCCAAGCAGCACCAGGCCAGGCTCTCCGGTGCTCTCTAGTGTAGAGAGGGCTTGTTCGCCGGCTTGCAGCAGGCGTATTTGAAAGCAGTGCTGCGCGGCGTAAGCGGCAGCTACCGCCCTTCGATTCACGCTCCTGGGCACGCCCAGACGGCTAGAAAAATCCTGCAGAGCAGCGCAGACGTGTTTCTCGCCTAAACGGAAATGCACGGTGGGCGCCAGGAGTTTAGCGCTTCCGGATTGCAGCTTGGGCGCGGCGCGCAGCACGAAAGGCAGGGTCTGGTTCCACGGGCACAGATGCGATTTGACCCGCAGGTCAGGGGTTTCATAATCCATCGTGTTCGGAACCAGGATGTAATCCAAGCCGCGCTGCTGCAGGTCTTGCACGTGGCCGTGGGCCACGATCACGGGAAAGCAGGGCTGGGCAATGGCAAGCTCATCGCCGGCGCTGGCGATTTTGCCGTCCGTGGGGCGCGAAAGGACAACTTCAAAGCCCAGTTCCCGCAGGTATGTTGCCCAGAACGGGCCGCGATCATAAAAGAACATCGCGCGCGGAATGCCGATCCGCGGGCGCGCGTGCCCGTTGGGTTTCGGCCTCGCCATGACCGCCTGTTCCAGCAACTGGTCGCGTAATTGGAGCAGATCTTCAACCATCGGCTGGCGATCGCCCCGCGGGCGCTTGCGGAATTTGTCGGAACACTTGTCGCCCCAGTAGCTGCGCTGGCCGGCAATTACGAATTCCTTCATGTCGCAGTAGTTGGAGCAAGCCTTGCAAACGAAATCGCGGGTGGAGAAATTCACCCGGCTGAGATCGTAGCCGCGAAACCGGCTAGGTTCGCGGCGGACTTGCCTGCGCTCGCGAGCGAGCAGGGCCATGCCGATCGCGCCGATAACGCCGTTGTGAGGTGGCACAATGATGGTCTTTCCCAGTATTTGCGAGAAGGCGGCGGCGACGGCATCGTTGTAGGCTGTGCCTCCCTGGAAGAAGATGACGTCGCCGATCTTGCGCCCGCGCACTACGCGATTCAGGTAATTCAGGGCGACCGAGTATGCGAGACCGGCACACAAATCGGCGACCTGAGCGCCTTTGCGCAGCAGGCCGTTGACGTCGCGCTCCATGAACACGGTGCAGCGTTCGCCCAGGCGCGCCGGGCGCTCGGAAGCCAGGGCCAGCCGGGCAAATTCGTCCTTAATCGAGATTCCCAGGCGCTCCGCCTGCTCTTCCAGGAACGATCCCGTGCCGGCGGCGCAGGCTTCATTCATGGTGAAATCCACGACAATCCCGTTCTCCAGACGAATGAACTTGGAATCCTGACCGCCGATTTCGAAAATCGTGTCCACCGGTTCCATGTTCATTTGGCGGCAGACGTGCATGGCCCCGGTCTTGTGAGCCGTAATCTCATCCGTAACGATGTCCGCGCCCACCAGCTCGCCAATCAGTTCGCGGCCGGAGCCGGTAGTGCCAACGCCGCTGATGGCGAGCCGCTCGCCCAATTCCTCGTCGATTTCCGCCAACCCTCGCTTGACCACCTCGATGGGCCGCCCTTCGGTTGCGACATAAATCTCCTTGAGAAGATGTCCATCAGCGTCGAGCACGACCAGGTTCGTGCTTACCGAACCGATGTCGATGCCGAGGTAGGCCTCGACCGGCCGTGTACTCGGGTGCAGCGCTTGAGAGAAACCGCGATCGCGCAAGAGCGACACGCTTGCCAGGGAAAGCGGATCGCTGGCAGGGAAGTCCTGGCGGGCAGCGGCGGTTTGGCGCAGTAGTTCGATCCCAGCGAATTTCTGATGTTGCGCGCTCTCGGCCTGAAACAGCGCCGCACCCAGAGCACCGAGCCAGGAGTAGAGTTCGGGAACGATAAATTCATCGGGCTTCAGCTTGAATGCGTCGCGCAGCGACTCGCGCACGCCCTGATTGAGAGCCACCCCGCCGATGAACAGCACCGGAGGCACAACTTCATGTCCTTTCACGATGCTGGATCTGAAATTGCGGGCTACCGCATCGCAAAGGCCGCGCAGGATCTGTTCGGTGGTATAGCCCTTCTGCTGGGCGTGGATCATGTCCGTCTTGGCAAAAACGGAACAGCGGCCCGCGACGCGGGCGGCACAACTGGCAGCGCAGGCCGCCGCACCCACATCCTCCACGCTGTAGCGCAAGCGCGAGGCCTGCTGCTCGATAAACCCGCCCGTGCCGGCGGCGCAATCGCCGCTGGCCGAGTAGTCGGAGATGCCCAGGTAACTGGAGCGATCTTCAGGATCCAGGCGGATGTATTTGCAGGTTTCGCCGCCCATTTCAAAAACGGTTCGTACGCCGGGATAGAAGGCGCGCACCCCCTTAGCCACGGCCCGGAACTCGTTTTCAAATTCGCTGTGGAGCGCTTGAGCTACCAGGTGGCCTCCCAAGCCGGTGACACGTACGCCGGTCAGGGACGACGAGGGAATAACCTCCAGAAATTCCTGCAGCAATTCAACGGCAGCCTGCAGCGGGTTACCGTGAACCGGGCGGTGGCGCGAGAGCACAACGGGAATCTCCGCCAGCGCGGCGGGCGTGGAAGGAAGGAAAAAATTCCCATTCTGGGCGGTGAGCCTAGTGAAAAGCTCGCCGGCGCCTGGTTCGCCCAAGGCCGCCAGCTTTAAGCTTACCGCCCCGATGTCTAATCCGAGGTTGATACTCATCCACGAACCCGGGCACACTACAGCCCGCTCGGCAGGCAGTATCGGCCGCAGCGCTAACAACTGGCTGTGATTGGGATCACCCTGGGATGTGCGTGTCCGGATCGCGGGTAACAAGTCGCGAATCCCCGGCGGGACCCGGCCGGCGTCTGGGGCCGGGCAGTCCCCCCCACCAGCCTTATCACAGGGCGATGTGATAAGCGCTCGTAAGTCACTGAATTGCGGATGGTTGTAATCCGCTCAGCACCCTCATCAGCCCCTTGAACCACTAATTTCCGCCGTTCGCTACAAAGGGATTCGGCTGGCAGGCAAACCGGTCAACAATATGTAGCGATTTTACTCAGGGGAACGTGTATCTCGTCAAAGTCCTTGGGGTTCAATCCGATCCACACACTTGCCAAGGGAAGGTGAGGTTATGAGCACTTCGACGCATCCCGTATCCGGGAATCAGCTGGTTCAGATCACCTCGGTAGAAGACATGATCCGCCAGCGGGTAGCGGAAGAACGCACCCGCCTGGAACGGGAAGCCGGCATCGTCCACAAGCAGCCCGATCACTTCCACAAGCCGATTGAACGGCTGTTTACGGCCGATCAGCGCCACCGCACCACCCTGCTCTTCGGGGGCCTGACCTGGAAACACGAAAAACTGGTACACGGCGCGCTCGAGGGCCTGGGCTACCGCTGCGAGGTCGTCCCTACCCCGAACGTGAAAGCTTTCCAGCTAGGCAAGGAATACGGCAACAACGGCCAGTGCAACCCGACGTATTTCACGGTGGGGAACCTGGTGCAGTACCTGCAGAAGCTGGAAGAAGCAGGCCAGAGGCGGCAAGATCTGATCAACAACTACGTCTTCCTGACCGCCGGGGCTTGTGGCCCCTGCCGCTTTGGCATGTACGAGGCGGAGTACCGGCTGGCTCTGCGCAATGCCGGCTATGACGGCTTCCGGGTGTTGCTCTTCCAGCAGTCGGGTGGGCTGGACCAGGCGGAGGCAGAAGCCGGCCTGGAGATGAATCTGGACTTTTTCCTGAGCATTCTCAACGGCTTGAACATGGGCGACGTGATCAACGAAGTGGCCCACCAGGTCCGCGCCTTCGAACTCAACCCCGGCGATACCGACGCCGTGCTGGACGAAGTGATCGATTACATGCACGAGGTGCTGAAGAAGAAGTCGCCGTGGAGCGTGGAAGAAAACCTGGGCAAGTTCGCCGCTAAGCTGCCCGGCAAGAACACAGTGCAGTATCTGGGCAAGTTCCTGGAGCAGCTTTATAGCGACGACTATGTGGAAGCGCTGCACCATTGCCGCGACCGCTTCAACTCCATCCCGGTGGACCGGCTGAAAGTAAAGCCCATCGTGAAGATCACCGGCGAGTTCTGGGCGCAGACCACGGAAGGCGATGGCAACTTCAACATGTTCCGCTTCCTGCACAAGGAAGGGGCGCAGATCATCGTGGAGCCGATCGCCACCTGGATCAATTACCTGATTCATCAGGTCATCCAGAAGAGTCGCGATCGCCGCGGCCTGGAAGAGGGCGCGGTCATGCCCGCTGCCTGGCGCATCGACAAGCATGCCAAGATCGAGTGGGCCTATCGCAACAAGCAGCTCAAGCTGAAAGTCGCGGAAAAGATCTTCGCCCGCGAATACCACAAGATCATCGAGGCCCTGGGCGGAACCGCGCACAAGCTGGTCAACCAGTATGAACTGCAGCGCGTCGGCCATCCCTACTACAACACGCGCGCGGAAGGCGGCGAGGGCCATCTGGAAGTCGCCAAGAATATTTACTACACCAACCATGAACTGGCCCACATGGTGCTGTCGCTGAAGCCTTTCGGCTGCATGCCTTCTACGCAGTCGGACGGCGCGCAGTCGGCCGTGGTGGCGCATTACAAGGACATGATCTATCTGCCCATCGAAACCTCGGGAGAAGGCGAAATCAACGCCCACAGCCGGGTGCAGATGGCGCTGGGCGAAGCCAAGGCCAAAGCCAAGCTGGAGTTCAAGGACGTGCTGGAGAAGATCGGCAAGACTCAGGACGAGCTGAGAGCCTATGTGGCCGAGCACCCGGAGATGTCGAAAGCGATCTACCAGGTGCCCAAGTACAAGGGCGTGATCGGTACCGCGGCTAACTTCGCCATCCATGTGGCGGAGAAGATGGGAGCCCAGGTGCCGTATCACGTGGAAGCGCACTAGGCAGTCCAACGACCGACAGCTAACGACCAACGACTGGGGTATAAATGCCGGGACTAACCGAAAAAGCGAATCCGCAGAAGAAATACGAGCTGTTGTGGATGGGCGTGGACGTGGGCTCGACCACGGTCAAAGTTGTCGTCATTGATGGTGAGAACGACGACATCCTCTGGCAGGATTACCAGCGCCACGAAACCAAGCAGCCGGAAAAGGCGCTGGAGATGCTGCACGCCATCCACGCCGATTTTCCTGCCACCCCGTACGAAAACTTCCGCGTGTTCATCACCGGGTCCGGCGGCAGCACTATCTCCAAGCACATCGGCGCCAAGTTCGTTCAAGAGGTCAACGCAGTTTCGCTGGCAGTGGAGAAGCTCTATCCCGAATGCGGCTCGGTCATCGAACTCGGGGGCCAGGACGCGAAGATCATCATTTTTAAGGAAGACCCGGAAACCGGCAAGAAGAAGAAGCTGCCCT